>NZ_JBQFLR010000007.1:0-141232 GCF_056531345.1 Ruegeria sp. N7
TCAACCGTCTTTCCAGTCCGTCAGGCCAACCTCAGTTGCGCCGGTGAAGGGGGTTCTAAGTATTACTCTCAAAACCCGCAAGCGGAAAATGCACGAAAACAAAAGAAAATGCCGATTTCAAAAATAATTATTTATTTTCAACATGTTAACCATTCACAATCAGGCGGAAGCGCGCCGGAATCGTCGAAAACACAGATGGGGTTCCGCACTTTATCGCCTTGTTTACAATGTTACTCACAGACTCGCTTCCGAGTCAGGCAGAATCTGCTGTGTTGGACTGGAGTGACAGGCTTGGAATCGGCAACCTAAGGGCAAGAAGGATGACTATAGCTGCCAAATAGATCAGCGGCTCGATCTGAAACCCTTTTGCCAGCATCACGTAATGCAGGCCGCCCAGCAAAGCGGCCGGGTACACCAGCCAATGCAGCCTGCGCCAACGCGGCCCCAGTCGGCGCACCGACCAGTTGTTGGATGTTGCCGTCAGAGGCAACAGCAAAAGAAACGCCCCAATTCCAACGGTAATATAAGGACGCTTGAGGATATCCGCCCAAATCTGGCTGGGAAGCTGAACGTCCAGAACCAGCCAGACAAGGAGATGCAGGCTGACATATACAAAAGTCAGCACCCCAATGGCCCGACGGAACTTCACCAGGTTCAAGCCCACAAATCGGCGCAAGGATGTGATGGCCAGCCCGGCAATCAGCAACTGTAAAGCCAGTTCGCCGTAGCGGTGTTCCAGCGCCTCAATCGGTTCGATTCCCAAACCGCCAGTCAGGCCAAGATAGAACAGCCAGGGCGCGGGCAGCGCGCCCATCAGATAAACGGCCCATACCGGAATACGCCGGAGTGTCTGATTGATGGCCTGCATGATTCTAGTAGTTCCTGGCCAAATCCATACCTTCATAAAGGCTGGCGACCTCTTCTTCATAACCGTTGAACATCAGCGTCGGTTTGCGCGAGGCAAACAGGCCGCCGCCGATTTCACGTTCGGAGGCTTGCGACCAGCGCGGATGATCAACGTTCGGGTTTACATTACTATAAAAACCGTATTCTCGCGAATTGGCCATATTCCAACTCGTGGGCGGCTCTTCTTCAACAAGCGTGATCCGGACAATCGATTTGATCGATTTGAACCCGTATTTCCACGGCACCACCAGACGCAATGGCGCGCCGTTCTGATTTGGAATCGGCTTGTCATAGATACCAGTGGCCATGATCGTCAGCGGATGCATCGCCTCGTCCAGGCGCAAACCCTCGCGATAGGGCCATTCCAGAATGGGATAGCGCGTTCCCGGCATCTCATCCGGGCGGTGGGCCGTTTCGAACGCTACGTATTTCGCGCCGTCTTTCACCCCCGCCATTTTCAGAAGATCGGCCAGTTCGAACCCGTTCCATGGTACGACCATCGACCAGGCTTCAACGCAACGGAAGCGATAGATGCGTTCTTCGATCGTCATCTCGGACAGGATGTCCTTGAAATCATACTCACCAGGACGATCGACCAGACCGTCAATCTTTACGCTCCAGGGTTCGGTCACCAGCGTATGCGCATATTTCGCCGGGTCATCTTTTCCGGTCCCGAACTCATAATAATTGTTGTAACTCGTGATCTCATCCCAGGTGTTCGGCTCCAGCGCATCCTGCGCCGCAGCTGGTTGGCCCATTGCCGCCACACCAACACCCGCCATCCCGGCCATGACCTGCCGACGGTTCAGGAAGGACGCCCGTGGGGTGACGTCGGCATGTGTTAATGTATTGGTCCAGCGATGCGCCATCTAGGTCTCCGTCGTATTTGTTTGTCATTACAGACTTAGGGTGCTG
This sequence comes from Ruegeria sp. N7, assembly GCF_056531345.1. Taxonomy (NCBI): domain Bacteria; kingdom Pseudomonadati; phylum Pseudomonadota; class Alphaproteobacteria; order Rhodobacterales; family Roseobacteraceae; genus Ruegeria; species Ruegeria sp. N7. The sequence goes on from NZ_JBQFLR010000007.1 coordinate 1,822, forward strand.
ATAGCACAGACCCATGGAAACAGGCGTCACGTTTGAGCGACGTGATTGTAACGTTCCGAGTGGCGACAGGCCCAGACAGGCGGATTGTGCCGCGCTCTGCCCGCTTTCAGCGGTTGTCACGACCTGAGCCAACTCTCAGTGCTCGAACATTTCGTTGGGGATATACGATTCACTCAGAGCTGGCTCTGAACGGAGGGCAACAGCCGGGTTGTCTGCCTGCAGTCTTTACAACTGCGGGTCCAAAACTGCACTCTGTCAGACAGGCACCATACGCGATCAACAGTGTGGCGGGCCTGTTTTTGCAGCCGCGTGGCCGCAATGGGAGGACGAAAAATGTGTGATATCTGTGTAATGAACGCCGTAAAAGACAGGATGCTGTCCCGGCGCGGGTTCTTCAAAGCCGCGGCGGCATCGGGTGTTGCGGCTGCCGCAACCAGGGCTATGGCACCGGCCGCACTGGCCGCGGGGCATGGCGGTGTCCAAGACATGACCCACACGCTCAGCCCGGAGTTCCCGACCTGGGGCGGAGAGCCGGGTATCTCGGCCGAACAGGCATTCAATTTCGCGGAGCACGGATTCAATCTGTTCAATTTGTCAATCAATGAGCATACGGGCACGCATATAGATGCCCCGCTGCACTTTTCTGCGGATGGGGCTTCGGTCGATGAAATCCCGGTTTCAGATCTGGTCGCACCACTTTGCGTGGTCGATATCGCTGCCCGCGCAGCAGAAGACGCCGATACGCGTTTAACCCCTGATGACCTGAAAGCCTGGATAGCCACCAATGGCGATATACCAGACGGCGCTTGTGTCGCCATGCACTCTGGGTGGGCTGGCAAAACGACAACGGACGCGTTCCGCAATTTCGACGGTGAAGCGCAGCATTACCCGGGCTTTCACGTTGAAGCTGCGCAGATGCTGATGGAGGAAACCGGAGCCCGGTCTATTGCCGTTGACACCTTGTCACTGGATCACGGCATGTCTGCGGATTTCGCCACCCATTATGCCTGGTTGCCATCCGGCCGGTTCGGGATCGAATGCCTGGCCAATCTGGATCAGGTACCCGCGTCAGGCGCAACACTTGTTATTGGCGCACCGAAACACGCAGGCGGCACCGGAGGTCCGGCGCGGATACTTGCGCTGATCTGATGAAACTGACGTTTGGCGAAACTGGCCCGCTTTCTTCAGTGGGTCAGTTTCCATCTGCGCATTCCATGAGTGGTAGGCACTGAGAGCAAGCCAGCCAATGGGCAAGACCAAGTCTGACACCACACGGCGCTATGATACCGCTGCACCAAAATGGCGGGATAAGATGCGTGCCCTTGGTTATTACGATGCGTATCTTGGTTTTCTGTCAGCAAGTCAGCGCGCGACAGAGCAAAACAGTCGGGTTGTTGATATCGGTGCCGGGACGGCCTCGTTTGCAGAAGCCTGGGTTGCTACTCATGGATCATCTGCCGAAGTAACCCTTCTCGAACCCAGTCAAGCCATGTTGAAACACGGTCAAAGCGCGTTACAGGCGCGGGGTATCGAGCCAAGACTTGTGCAGGGCATATTAGGCTCTGTCGTTCTGGAACCCGCTGATGTGGCACTGGCTGCGCATGTCATCGAACACTGCCCCGATCCGTTGCGCGCACTTGAGCAGATTCACGATTTGATGCACCCTGATGGTCGATTGTATCTGGTGGTGTCCAAGCCGCATTGGTGCAATGCGATTATCTGGCTGCAATGGCGACATCGCACATTCGCCAGAGAAGAGATTCTGGGACTACTGGACAAAGCTGGATTCGAATGTGAAGGCGAGCACTCATTTCCCGCAGGCCCACCGTCCCGGACAAGCCAGGGAATTTTAGCGCGTCGAAGAGCGTAGATTCAGACGAAGAAGACCCGCCAATGCGGCGGGTCTTCCGTTCGTTCCTAAATCAATGCACCACTGCATCATCCGGGCGGGGCCGTTCTGACGTCCCCAACCGGTCACCGATGATCAAGCCATCAGCCCCGGCGGTGACCGGGACAACCTCACCATCCTTGATCTCACCGGCCAACAGCGCTTCGGCCAGCGGGTTCTGCAGGGCGCGCTGAATCACGCGTTTCAGCGGGCGGGCTCCGAAGACAGGGTCATAGCCTTCATTGGCCAGCCATTCCTTGGCACCATCGTCCAGGGCCAGTTCGATCTTGCGGGCCGCCAGGCGCTTTTGCAGACGCGCCATCTGGATATCGACGATGCCATCCATATCGGCCCGCTTGAGGCGGTCAAAGATGATCGTTTCGTCCAGACGGTTCAGGAACTCGGGCCGGAAATGTGCCCGCACCGCATCCATCACGTCACGGCGTGCCTGCGCGCTGTCCGCGCCATCGGGCAACTGGCTGAGCGCCTGAGACCCAAGGTTCGACGTCAGGATGATCAGCGTCTGCTTGAAGTCCACGGTGCGGCCCTGACCATCGGTCAGAACCCCATCATCCAGAACCTGCAACAGCACGTTGAACACATCCGGGTGCGCCTTTTCAACCTCGTCAAACAGCACGACCTGATAGGGCCTGCGCCGCACGGCTTCGGTCAGCACACCGCCTTCGTCATAACCGACATAGCCCGGAGGAGCCCCGATCAGACGGGCAACCGCGTGTTTCTCCATGAACTCGGACATATCGATACGCACCATCGCATTGTCGTCATCGAACAGGAAATTCGCCACGGCCTTGGTCAGCTCGGTCTTACCCACGCCGGTCGGCCCGAGGAACAGGAACGATCCCAGCGGGCGGCCTTCGTCATTCAGACCCGCACGCGCACGGCGCACGGCGTTGGCGACAGCAGTCACCGCTGCATCCTGACCGATCACGCGGGAATGCAGAGCGTCTTCCATCCGCAGCAGCTTCTCGCGCTCACCTTCCAGCATTTTCGAGGTCGGGATACCGGTCCAGCGCTCCACGACGGAAGCAATCTGTTCAGGGCGCACTGTTTCCTCGGCCATCATACCATTGCTTTCGGCGTTCTCGGCCTCGGTCAGCTTTTTTTCAAGCTCGGGGATGACGCCATAGGACAATTCCCCCGCTTTGGCGAGGTTGCCTTCACGCTTGGCGATCTCAAGATCAGCGCGCGCCTTGTCGAGCTGTTCCTTCAGGTCACGGGCCCCCGCCAGCTTGTCGCGTTCGGCCTGCCATTGTGCTGTCATCTCGGCGGATCGTTCCTGCAAATCGGCCAGGTCCTTTTGCAAGGTTTCCAGACGATCTTTCGAGGCCGCGTCATCTTCAAGCTTCAGCGCCTCTTCCTCGATCTGCATCTGCAGGATGTTCCGGTCGAGTTGATCGAGTTCCTCGGGCTTGCTGTCGACCTCCATCCGCAGACGCGATGCGGCCTCGTCGACAAGGTCGATGGCTTTGTCGGGCAGAAAGCGGTCAGTGATATAGCGGTGCGACAGGGTCGCCGCTGAAACAAGCGCTGAATCCGAGATACGCACACCGTGGTGCAGTTCGTACTTTTCCTTGATGCCGCGCAGGATGCTGATCGTATCTTCGACCGTCGGCTCCTGTACCATTACAGGCTGGAACCGGCGCGCAAGGGCCGCGTCTTTTTCCACGTATTTGCGGTACTCGTCCAGCGTGGTCGCACCAATACAATGCAACTCGCCCCGGGCAAGCGCAGGCTTGATCAGGTTGGCCGCATCCATTGCACCATCAGACTTCCCGGCACCGACCAACGTGTGCATCTCGTCGATGAACAGGATGATTTCACCCGCAGCTTCAGTCACTTCGGTCAGAACGGCCTTGAGGCGTTCTTCGAACTCACCACGGTATTTCGCACCAGCAATCAACGCGCCCATGTCGAGCGCCAGCAGCTTCTTGTCCTTCAGCGATTCCGGCACATCGCCGTTAACGATGCGCAGGGCCATGCCCTCGGCAATCGCGGTCTTACCGACGCCGGGTTCACCGATCAGAACCGGGTTGTTCTTGGTGCGACGCGACAGAACCTGCATCGAGCGGCGGATTTCTTCATCCCGACCGATGATCGGATCAATTTTGCCTTCGGCCGCAGCCTCGGTCAGGTCACGTGCGTATTTCTTGAGCGCGTCATAACCTTCTTCCGCCGACGCGCTGTCAGCGGTGCGACCCTTGCGAATGTCGTTGATCGCCTCATTCAGCTTTTGCGCTGATACGGCTCCGGCGTCCAATGCATCCTTGGCCTTGGACTTCACCATGCACAGCGCCATCAACACGCGTTCGACCGGCACGAAACTGTCGCCCGCCTTTGATGCCAACTTTGCAGCCTCGTCCAGTACTTTGGCGGTCTGGCCGTCCATGTAGATCTGGCTCGCGTCGCCGCTGACCTTGGGGATTTTCCCCATCGCGGTGTCCAGCGCTTCAACCACGCGGTTCGGGGCCCCACCCGCGCGCGTGATCAGGTTGCTGGCCAACCCCTGATCGTCATCCATCAGTGCTTTGAGTATATGCGTAGGCTCCAGCCTCTGGTGCCCCTCGCGCAGCGCAATGGTTTGCGCTGCCTGCACGAATCCCCGTGCCCGCTCGGTGAACTTGTTCAAGTCCATGATATTCTCCTTTTCCAAGCGCCCCGTTTTGACATGCCCGCCTGGCAGCACATGTCGGTCGAAGCCTCACATTCAATCTGGGAAATATCTTCGGTGGTTCAAGAGGCTAAAACACAGAAATCGACCTATTCGCGCTGGATGGTATAGACTGAATAACCACCGGTCTCGGCAACCTGAACGGCACCCAGATCATTTACCAAAGATTGGGCTGCCGCACTTCCCGTCGGGCAAGAAACCAGATCTGCCGTATGGTCCAGGAAATTGCCGGTAAACGCCGTTTCACCAGTAAGTTGACACCAATCATCCTCGGACCTGTAACCACCAACCAAACGCAAATCGTCATTGGTCGGCACAGGTGCAGCCCCTGTATCCGTCTCCTCGGGCGGCGTTTCATTACATGCGGCCAGTGCAATCAACGCGCCCAACAAAACCAGCTTTTTCATTTGTCGCCCCTTATTTTGAATTCGAGTTTTCAATACAGAGCACGATAACACGATTTGAAGCTGCCTGCGCGGCTTAGCAGATGGACAGAGCGGCCCGAAGCCGCTAGGACGCAGACGTTTGCCAAAAAGGAGCGCCCCCCATGTCTGATGACCGCCTGATCGTAGCCCTTGATGTTCCCAACGCTCTGCAAGGGTTGGCCATGGCAGAACGTTTGGGGGACAGTGTTTCTTTCTATAAGATCGGGCTGGGTATGCTGACCGGTGGCGGGCTGGCATTGGCCAACGAACTGAAACAGGATCACGGCAAGCGCATCTTCCTGGATATGAAGTTATTCGACATTGGCAACACAGTTGAAAATGCCGTGCGGGGATTGGCGCAATTCGATCTGGATTTTCTGACCGTGCATGGTGACCCTCATGTGGTGCGCGCTGCCAAAGAAGGTGCTGCGGGTAAAGACCTGAAGATCCTCGCCGTGACCATCCTGACCTCGCTGAACCGCGACGATCTGGACGCAAGCCTTCTGAGATCCGGTGATGTGCAGGACTTGGTCGTTGAGCGCGCGGCCAAAGCCTTTGAAGCCGGTGCTGATGGCGTTATCGCCAGCCCGCAGGAAGCCGCCCTGATCCGCGTTCTGCCTCAGGCTGAAGGTCGTCTGATCGTAACCCCTGGTGTGCGCCCTGCTGGCGCAGCGCTTGGCGACCAGAAACGTGTAGCCACCCCGGCAAGCGCCATTCAGGAAGGCGCAGATCACATCGTTGTCGGCCGCCCGATTTATCAGGCAAAAGACCCAAAAGCCGCTGCTGAGGCTGTTCTTTCCGAACTAAATTCTCTGAAGGTCAGCTAAAACCGCTCGGTTCTTTCAGGTGTGTTTTACGTTGGATTTTCCGCGCAACAAGTTGACCTTAGGTCACTTTTTGACAAAACCGCGCCAAATCGTCTCTGTGCCAGAAAACACACATTCAAAACCCGAGTTTTCTCCGCACGACCTTCATCCTATCGAAACTAAGGATTTTCAGAGATTCTGAAGGGGAAATACTCCCCAACGAACCGCTTCTTCCTGAGGTTCGTTACTTCCCCCCGCGATGTGCGGGGGGTCTTCTTTCCAAATCATACCATGTCAGCAGGGCCTTTGATCCAGGATCACAGGTGATATAAAGAACCTCCAAGCCAACTGCGGAACGCATGAGGACGCAGATGCCCGGTCTTTGCCGAGATTGCCTGACCACATTGTCAAACGAACAACGCTGTACTGCCTGTGGCAGTCCGCGGGTAAAGACACACACGGAACTGTTTGACCTGTCGATTGCCCATATGGATTGTGATGCCTTCTATGCCTCAGTGGAAAAACGTGACAACCCGGAACTGGCGGACAAACCGGTCATCATTGGCGGCGGCAAGCGCGGCGTTGTTTCAACCGCCTGCTACGTTGCCCGTATTCGCGGTGTCCGGTCGGCCATGCCCATGTTCAAGGCCTTGCAACTCTGCCCCGAAGCCGTCGTGATCAAGCCGCGCATGTCCGTCTACGCCCAGGTGTCGCGCGACATCCGCGCCATGATGGATGAGTTGACACCCGTGGTCGAACCGCTTTCGCTGGACGAAGCCTTCATGGACCTGTCGGGAACCGAACGTCTGCACGGCGCGCCACCTGCCGTCATGCTGGCGCGTCTGGTCAAGCGCATGAAGGAAGAAATTGGTGTCACCGGATCTATCGGGTTAAGTCACAACAAATTTCTGGCCAAGGTCGCATCGGACCTCGACAAACCGCGCGGGTTTTCAGTGATCGGCAAGGCGGAAACGGCAGAGTTTCTGAACGACAAACCCGTACGGTTGATCTGGGGCATTGGCCCGGCTGCGCAGGAAGCGCTGGACCAGGCCGGGATCAGAGCTTTCAGTGATTTGCTGCGTTGGGATCAGGAGGCACTAACCGCACGGTTCGGCTCAATGGGATATCGCCTGTGGCACTTGGCCCGAGGTCAGGACAAGCGACGCGTATCCGCGCATGAGCCGATGAAATCCATCAGCAACGAGACGACATTTTTCGAAGATACGTCGAGCCTTGATATTCTGGACGGCCATTTGTGGCGGATGGCCTTGAAAGTGTCGGACCGCGCCAAGGCAAAGGATCTGGCTGGTCGGGTTGTCACGTTGAAACTGAAGAAAGCCAATCACAAGATCCTGACGCGGCGCGTATCCTTGCGGGATGCAACACAGATTGCCGACCGGATTTACCGCACGGCCCGGGGCCTGTTCGATCAGGTTGGCGATCAGGGGCCATATCGATTGTTGGGCTGTGGCTTGTCCGACCTTTGCCCGGCTGATCAGGCGGATATTTCCGGCGACTTGCTGGATCCGGATGCTGCCCGCAGATCCAAGGCCGAACGGGCCACGGACGAGATTCGCCAGCGGTTCGGGGCCGAAGCAATCATGAAGGGCCGTGCGCTGCGCTGAAGCTACTCCGCCGCCAGACGCTCTGGGCTCGCACCCAGGCTGGAAATCTCGCGAACCACCTGCCTGAGCAGCTTCGAGAACGCCATGAAATTGGCATTGGGCGCGATTTTTTCTTCGTCCATGTACAAAGCGCGATCAATCTCGATCTGAACAGCGTGCTGCTGGCGACCGGGACGACCATAGGTTTGCGTCACATATGCTCCGGCAAAAGGCGCATTGCGTGCCACGTTGAGACCCGCTGCCGCGAAAGCGGCTTCAATGATATCGACGACCTCTGGCGACGCGGACGCGCCAAACCGGTCGCCCAGCACGATCTCGGGCCGCCTTCCGCGCGCAGTGCCCGCCATGGCCACCGCCTCGTGCGGCATCGAGTGGCAGTCCACCAGAATTGCCTGTCCGAACATCTCGTGTGATTCGGCCAGCAGGGATTTCAACCGCGCATGATAAGGGCGCCAATAGGTGTCGATGCGCAGCCGCGCTTCGTCCATGGTAAGTTTGCCGCGATAGATTGCCCGACCGTTGGCAACTACGCGGGGAATCACCCCCAGCCCTGACGCGACCCTTGGATTATGCCCGTGCCTGCGGGCACCGCTGATCAAGGCCGGGTCAAGCTCATCCAGGCTGCGGTTCAAATCCAGATAGGCACGTGGCATGGCCGCCTTGATCAAAGGGGCACCGTTTTCCGCCGCGGGCGCGAACAACTGATCAACAAAGGCGTCTTCTGAGGATCGAATCACGCTCCGGTTCAATACGGACCGGTTCAGAAATGCCTCAGGATACTCCCGCCCGCTGTGTGGCGATGAAAAAACCACGCACGAGGTGCGGTTTTCGGGCATATCCAATACATAGGCTGCGCTTTGCATGATCCCTCCGTGTTCGTAATCAACATAGACCGGAAAAATTGTTCTTCCAAACCCCTTGAACCCTTTTGCGACTCCTTTTATAGACCCCGCTACCGGCGCGGGGATCCGCGCCCCATTTCGTTATGGGGCAAGGTACGCAAAGGGAAAGTGGGCGGTTAGCTCAGCGGTAGAGCACTTCGTTGACATCGAAGGGGTCACAAGTTCGATCCTTGTACCGCCCACCATCGTTTCACTGTTCCGGTTGTCCGGGGCACCCGAGTAACCCAGGCGCTGGCCACGTCCTTGATGAAGGCGCCGCAGATTGGAGACAGACCATGAAGGTCAAGAACTCGCTCCGCTCGCTCAAGAACCGGCACCGCGACTGCCGGATTGTGCGTCGCAAAGGCCGCGTCTACGTGATCAACAAGACGCAGCGCAAGTTCAAAGCTCGTCAGGGCTAAGAACTGCACATCACTGCTTAAAGAAACCGCACCTTCGAGTGCGGTTTTTTTGTTCTACCCGCGCCTAAAATGTAATCCCTGCATGGATCAGAATGCCCACGACCATAAGAAAGTTCAGAACCATCGAAATCCCGTTGCCGACATAGATTGGAAGCTTTCCAACAACCAAGCCGTAAGCAAACCAAAGCAGGGATAAGGCGGTATATAGCGACCAAGACAACAAGGACTGTCCCGAGGCATGGTGCGAATGCGTCAAATACAGCTTCACGAGCTGCGGCAGTGTGGCAAAAGGACCAACCACACCAATAAAAACCATGAACCCTTCAAAGCGCGACATCCAATGGCCAAGGTTAGATTTCTCCAATTTTTCAGCCAGTGTTTCGGGCATATCTCACGTTCTTCCTTTAAGTGAATAAGACAGCATATTCTTTTTCTCGGACAATCTGTCTTGCCAAAATATCCGCTAGAAGCGCTTGGACCAAGTCCCTCGACCACGTTACCACCAACCTTCCGCCCCTCGTATGCCTTCAGAGCATCGCATAATGAACGTCACTAGCGACCTTTTGACCAAGTAAATCAGTCGGATTTACTTGCATCCCGCCCAGAATCGTATAATTGAGAAAATCAGTCGGATTAATGACCGACCCGAAATTCAATTGTTGAGGCACACAATGCTGAAATCCACGACCTGCCTGGCCGCCGCGCTGTCGGCACTGATCGCAACCTCTGCCGCCGCCGAGGGCGAACTAAACCTCTATTCGTCGCGCCACTATGACACCGACGAACGGCTGTATACCGACTTTGAAGACGCAACCGGCATCAAGATCAACAGGATCGAAGGCAAAGCGGATGAACTGATTGCCCGGATGGAAGCGGAAGGCGCGAACTCACCTGCCGATGTGATGCTGACCGTGGACACGTCGCGTCTGGCGCGGGCCAAGAATGCAGGTGTCCTGCAATCAATCGACAGCGCTACACTGGAAGAGCGCATTCCAGCCAACCTGCAGGACAGCGACAATCAGTGGTTTGGTTTCTCGCAACGCGGTCGGATCATCTTTTTCGACAAGGAAAACGTGACCAACCCGCCGGCCACCTACGCTGATCTGGCAAAACCGGAATACAAGGGAATGGTCTGTATCCGGTCTTCGACCAACACCTACAACCAGACCCTGCTGGCATCGATCATCACACATGAAGGCACTGAGGCCGCCAAGTCCTGGGCCGAGGGTGTTGTCGCCAACATGGCGCGTGACCCGCAGGGCGGTGACACCGACCAGTTGCGCGGCATCGTTTCGGGCGAGTGTGACATCGCGGTTTCGAACACCTACTATTTCGCGCGCTCCATTCGCACAGACGTCAAAGGCTTGTCCGCAGACCGCGATATGATCGGCTGGGTCTTCCCGAACCAGGACAGCTATGGCGCGCATATGAATCTATCCGGTGGTGGGGTCGCCGCGCATGCACCCAACAAGGAAAACGCGATCCTGTTCCTTGAGTATCTGGCCAGCGATCAGGCGCAGAAATACTTCTCGGCGGGAAATGACGAGTTCCCGGCAGTTCCAAATGTCGAACTGGCCGAGTCGGTCAAGGCACTGGGTGAATTCAAGGCAGACGACGTGAACCTTTCAGACGTTGCAAAGAACATCCCCGAAGCGCAGAAGATCTTTAACGAAGTTGGCTGGAAGTAATCTTTCTTAGCGTTGACTTATTGAAAAGGATGCGACTTGTTCGCATCCTTTTCGTTGATATGAGATATTTGTTAGTGTACTTTCTCGTATATGAGAAATTTTTTCACGAAAATGCAATGCCCGACACCCTGTCAAACCGCCTTGCCAATCGCCTGAGCGAGCTGCGCCGCGGGCGTGGTTGGTCTTTGGATTACCTTGCCGAACACAGCAGGATCAGCCGCGCCACCTTGTCCCGTATGGAAAAAGGGGATGTCAGCCCAACAGCCGACAATCTAGGCCGTCTGTGCGCTGCATACGATCTGCCGATCTCGCGGCTGCTGATGATGGTTGAAGACAGCTTTGACCCCAAGGTTCCATTCGAACGCCAGACCGAGTGGCGCGACCCTGAAACCGGCTTTACCCGCCGTGCTGTTTCACCACCTGCAAATGGATTGAACGCCGAGGTTCTGGAATGCCACCTGCCCCGGGACACGGTCATCACCTACGAAGTGCCTCCTAAATCGGGGCAAGAGCATCATCTGATCTTAATGGACGGCGCGCTCACCCTGACGGTTGATGGAACGGCGCACGCGCTGAACGCCGGGGATTGCCTGCGCTACCATCTGTCGGGACCGACCCGGTTTGAAACAGGGGCGTCGCGTGGCGCACGTTACCTGCTGGTGCTTTTATGATCACGCGCCTGACCGATAACGATTTTGACGCGGCGCTGGATGACCTGGCTGAAATTCTGCATGCCTGTGTTCATGATGGGGCCAGCGTGGGTTTCATACTTCCGTTTACCCTGAATGATGCGCGTGCGTACTGGCACCAAAACGTACAGCCCGGTCTAAGGTCAGGTAAGCTGGACTTATTCGTTTCGTATGACGGTCCCCGCATTACAGGCACCGTTCAACTGATCCCGGCGGCAATGCCCAACCAACCCCACCGCGCCGACGTGGCGAAACTTCTGGTCCATCCCAAAGCCAGACGGCGGGGGTTAGGCCGATCCCTGATGAATGCGCTTGTTCTTCGGGCGCGAGAGGTGGGGCGCACGATGCTCGTACTTGATACGCGCAGCACCGATCCCTCGCGGCTGCTTTATCAAAGCCTCGGGTTTCAGATCGCGGGGGAAATACCGAATTACTGCCGGAACCCATTTGAACCAAAATTCGAGCCCACAACCTATATGTACAAAAACCTTGACGCTTGAAAAGACGCGGCCCCCTCTACTCGGCGGCGGTTACCTTTTCGGGAAACTTGTTCGGCAACAGCCCGAGGCGGCGCGCACGACGAACATCTGCCAGCAGGTCCCGTTCGGCGGCCTCAAACAATTCTTCAGGGTCATCCAGAACAAAATACCCCAACTGATGCATGTCGATCCGGTAGGGTGTTCGCAGAATCGTCAGAACATCAAACGGGTCACGATCGGGTATGTCGCTGGTCACGGCATAGACCAGTTCAGTCGGTGACGACGCCAACCCTGAACCCAACGCCTTGATCTGACCGTTCTGGCGGCGCAGACCAAACTCGATCGAAAACCAGTAGAGCCTGATCAACCAGGCATAATCCGCGTCATCTGCCCGCTTTCCGGCTAGCCCGATGGCGTGGCTGAACGCGGCAAAACGCGGGTCGCTTAACAACGGGGTGTGTCCGAAAATCTCATGAAAGATATCCGGCTCTTCGATATAGTCGAAATCTTCCCGGGAGCGGATGAAGGAAGCGGCCGGAAAAACCCGATCCGCCAGCATCCCGAAAAACGTCTTGAACCCGATCAGCGCCGGAACCGGCTGCACCCGCCAGCCGGTCAGGTCCAGCAACCGTTTCGAAATTTCCGCACAAGATGGCACTTTGGTCTTCGGCAGGTCCAGCCGCACCAAACCGCTTAGGTATTCCGGTGCCATATAGCGCCGAACATTTTCTTCCTGTGCCGCGTAAAGATCAGCCCAGACCGCATTCTCTTCGTCTGTGTAGGTAATGTGGCCATGTTCATCCGCCAGTTTGGCGACATACTTCGTCGATTTGGGCATCAGCATCCTCCTGCATGAGATCAGGATACCTCAACTCACATGGAGAATTTGTTTTGATATTCTGAGTATCGCCCGTATTATGAACGAAACATTCCGAGATATTGCCATTTGCGGGTCAAATGCTTCACCCTGCCGACATTGATATTTTGCGAGAGCTTCAGGCCAGTGGACGCCTGTCTATGCAGGAACTGGCCGACCGGACCGGGTTGTCGGCCTCGCAATGTTGGCGCCGCGTCCGTGACCTTGAATCGTCCGGGGTGGTTTCAGGGTATCGCGCGCAGGTTTCTGCCAAGGCTGTTGGCCTGAATGCCATTGCCTATGTCCACGTCGCGCTGAAGGACCATCAGGAGAACAGCATCTCGGCGTTTCTTCGTCTGGTCGAGACCGAGCCGCAAATCGTCGAGTGCGCCTCGATCACCGGGGATCACGACTTTATCCTGAAGGTTTACGCCAAAACCCCCGAGGATCTTGAAGTCTTTATCATGCAGCGCCTGTTGAAATCAGGGCTGGTCCGCGACACCCGCAGCAACTTTGTGCTTCGCCAGACCAAGACCCGCGGCCCTTTACCCATTCTTTGACAGGGTCCGACGAAACGGAACCTGAGCGGATGTGTCAGGTGCATAACCCATCCTTGCTAAGACGAGGTGTCGAAAGGCTGGGAGTGTCGTTCAATTGGAAAAGCCCGGCCACCGCTTATTGGCGACCGGGCCTACAAGTTACAAAACGTCTTCAGAAGTGAGCCGATTTCGCGGTCGCGGGCTTTTCCATCGGCGGCGCGAACTTGGTCAAGTCGATCCCCTTTACCGCCGACTTGTATTCCTCGGCGGTTGGGGTCCGGCCCAATATGGCCGAGAGTACGACAACCGGTGTCGACGCAAGCAGGGACTCACCCTTTTTCTCATCCGAGTCTTCAACAACACGACCCTGGAACAGGCGCGTGGATGTCGCCAGAACGGTATCGCCTTTTGCAGCCTTTTCCTGGTTCCCCATGCAAAGGTTGCAGCCGGGCCGCTCAAGGTACAGGATATTTTCATATTCCGTACGTGCCTTGTTTTTCGGGAACAGATCATCGAATTCAAAGCCCGAGTATTTCTGGAGAATGCTCCACTCGCCTTCTTCTTTCAGCTCATCAATGATGTTGTAGGTTGGTGCCGCAACAACCAGCGGGGCCTTGAACTCGACAGTGCCCTGTTCCTCTTCAAGGTTCTTAAGCATCTGCGAGACGATAATCAGATCGCCCTTGTGCACCATGCACGACCCGACAAAGCCCAGATCGACCTTCTTTTCACCCTTGTAGTAGGAAACCGGGCGGATCGTGTCGTGGGTGTAACGCTTTGATACGTCAGCATTGTTCACGTCAGGATCGGCTATCATCGGTTCGTCGATCTCATCCAGATCAACGACGAGTTCGGCAAAATACTTGGCGTTTTCATCAGGTTTCAGGGCCGGCTTTTCACCCGACCTGATTTCCGCGATCCGCGCATTCGCCTTGTCGATCAGACCTTGCAGCGTCTGGGCTTCGTTTTCCATACCCTTGTCGATCATGATCTGGATGCGGCCTTTGGCGATTTCCAGAGATTCAATCAGCGTGTCATCTTCGGAAATACAGATCGACGCCTTGGCCTTCATCTCGGCCGTCCAGTCGGTAAAGGTAAACGCCTGATCCGCCAGCAAGGTGCCGATATGAACTTCGATGATCCGGCCCTGGAAGACATTGTCACCGAATGTCTTTAACATCTGCGACTGGGTGGCGTGAACCACATCGCGGAAATCCATATGGCCTGCCATCTGGCCTTTGAAGGTCACCTTAACCGATTCAGGGATCGGCATCGTGGCTTCACCGGTGGCCAGCGCCAGCGCAACGGTGCCCGAATCCGCGCCAAACGCTACGCCCTTGGACATGCGGGTGTGCGAGTCGCCGCCAATGATGATGGCCCAGTCGTCCACGGTGATGTCGTTCAGCACCTTGTGGATTACGTCTGTCATCGAATGGTAAACACCCTTGGGATCACGCGCAGTGATCAGGCCAAAGTTGTTCATGAATTTCATCAGTTTAGGAATGTTCGCCTGCGCCTTTGCGTCCCAAACCGACGCTGTGTGGCACCCGGACTGATATGCGCCATCAACGATGGGCGAGATCACGGTCGCCGCCATAGCTTCCAGCTCCTGCGCGGTCATCAGGCCGGTGGTGTCTTGCGACCCAACGATATTGACCTTAACCCGAGCATCCGAACCCGCGTGCAGAACCTTTCCGTCAGCCACGCCAACCGCGTTTTTGTTGAAGATCTTCTCGACAGCTGTCAGGCCCTGACCCTCGTGCGAGATTTCCTTGGACGGAGCAAATGCAGATTCCAGCGCAACGCCAAGGGTTTCTGCCGCAAATGTCTGCAGCTTCTTCCCAAAGACAATCGCGTAAGAGCCGCCAGCCTTGATGAATTCGACCTTTTGCGGCGTGAAGGACGACGATACATCGACAAGCTCTTTATCGCCTGCTTCATTGTAAAGCTTCTTGTCCTTTGTGTTGATGGTCAGAACGGTTCCGGTCTCGACCGAGTATTTCTGTTCAAGGACAGGACTTTCGTCGTTGTTCAGAATCGGGTTGCCGTCATCGTCCAGCTTTTTGACCCAGTTCTTCAGGTCAATACCGATACCTCCGGTCACACCAACGGTGGTCAGGAAGATCGGTGAGATTCCGTTTGTTCCCGCGACAACTGGTGCGATGTTCACAAAAGGAACATAAGGGCTGGCTTGCGTTCCGGTCCACAAGGCGACGTTGTTGACACCGGACATGCGCGACGACCCGACGCCCATGGTCCCTTTTTCGGCGACCAGCATAACGCGTTTGTCCGGGTGTTGTTTCTGCAAATCCTGAATCTCGGCCTGCGCCGCCGGTGTGATCATGCATTTGCCATGCAATTCCCGATCCGCACGAGAATGCGCCTGATTGCCGGGCGACAGAAGGTCGGTGGAAATGTCTCCTTCGGCCGCGACATAGGTCACAACCTTGATTTCCTCTTCGATGTCGGGCAGCCGGGTAAAGAACTCGGCCTTGGCATAGCTTTCCAGAATGTCCTTTGCGATCGCGTTTCCGGCCTCAAAAGCAGACTTGAGGCGCTGGGTATCCGCATCATACAGGAACACCTGCGTTTTCAGCACCTCTGCCGCCTGATTTGCGATCGACGCATCATCGCCCAGCGCCAGATCCAGCAGAACCTCGACCGAGGGGCCGCCTTTCATATGTGAAAGCAGCTCGAACGCGAAGGCCTGCGAGATTTCTTCGACCGAGGCTTCACCCAATATGATCTCTTTCAGGAACTGTGCCTTTTCACCAGCTGCGCTGGTTGTCCCCGGCAGCGTGTTATAGATGAAATAGGTCAAAGACTCGGCGCGGTGAACGTTGTCCACATCCTTGATTTGTTCGATGATTTCCTGAATCAGCGCACCGTCTTCAATGGGTTTGGGGTGTAAACCTTGCTCTTTGCGCGTCTCGATCTCGTTCAGGTATTCTGTATATAGGCTCATGACGGTTCCGACCATTTAGCTGGTGCGCTGGCGGGTAACAAACCAGCACCTTAATTTTGTATGCCGCGGTATACTAAATGTTCGCAACTTGCAAGACACTCTCCTGCGACCCTGTGTCCTGATCGAGGATGTATCCGTCGAAATACCTGTCTGTCAGGCGTGATCTGTCTGTTGCTGCCAACAGGTATCAGCACCCTGGCACGCTAGCTTCCTGCTGCGGAAATCAGTTCCTTGGCCAGCGGCAAGGATGAGTAACCCAGCCGGGACGGCGTCAATCCCAATCGCACAATCACCATATCATGAGAGGGGAAAATACCGATGGACTGACCATCATGCCCCTGCAACCAGACCGCATCTTCAAAAGGTGGCAAATCTCCGGGTGCTTCCAGCCAAAGGTGGCCCTTGGCGTATTTGCCATCCGAAGCATCAACCGGTTCGAACATCCAGTCCACATAACCTTCTGGTAATATCCGAGAGCCCCTCCAAACCCCTTTCTGCAGCAAAAGCTGCCCGTACCGGGCCCAGTCACGCGCCGTCGCATACATATAACTGGACCCGATGAAGGTATCGCTGACATCCGTCTCGATAACCACCGATGTCATGCCAATCGGCCCAAATAGTGCGTTGTGCGGATAGCTCAGCCCACCGTCGCCCAACTTGTCCTGCCAAACACGCGACAGCATCGTGGACGTGCCCGAGGAGTAGTTGAAGTCCGTTCCAATACTGGATTCAGCAACGCGCCCGGCAGCAAATTCGGCCATACCGTCACGAAGATACAGCATGCGTGTTACGTCTGAAACGTCCCCGTATTCTTCATCCCATTGCAGCCCGCTTGTCATCGCCAGCATATCAGCCACGGTAATATCCCGCCTTGCGTCGTCGGCCCAATCGGGAAAGCTGTCGACAAGCGTATCTGACAAGCTCATTTGACCCGCTTCAATCAAGGTGCCGATCAACCCGGCCGTAACTGTCTTGGTCATGGACCAGCCCAGTAACGGGGTATCCGCATCAAACCCATCTGCGTACCGTTCAGCAATGATGCGCCCTTTTCGAACCACCACAACTGCGCGAAATCCTTCGCCGACCAAACTGTCATTCGACAGTACATTCTGAAGCTTCGGGTCTTGGGACAAGGCAACGTCATTCCCGTTTGGCCATAGTCCTGCTGGCAGCGGATCAGGCGCTGAAAGTGTCTGGTTGCTCAGATCAGCCTCATGAACATTTGTGCAGCCAAGCCCCTGACGAAACTGCGATGTCGCGGGCGCAAAAAACCGGAAGATCCGCGCTTTCACAGTCTGCGCTTCCCGATCCACCTCTATTGAGATTTGCCCCAGCAGAGGGTGGCCGGGTGCTTGCACGTCCACAGCCAGAACTTCGTCAGGATCCCGTCCAGCAATGAAAACGTTCGAACAGACAATCTTGGCAGAGTAGTTGGTTCCCACCTTCAAAAGATCCGGGGGTGCGAACCAAAGGTAGCCAATCAAAGCTACCCCGCCCAGAACCACCGCACTGCCGGTCATTTTTAGTACTTTGCTGAACATCCGCCGCAACCATTCCTGCCGCTACCTCGCCCGGCAAAGGTTAGAAGCAACCGAGCAGGCTTTACCACAGTTTCGTTACGTCGACTGATAGGTCAGAGCCCGCACGCTGAAGCATGGCCAGTGCCATCCAAGATGCACATCGCTCGATCAGCAATTGCACAGATCGACTTCAGCCCCAAACAGGTAGCACGTTGGTCTTTACACCGTCAGAAATCCAGATTCTCGACGCTCAAAGCGTTTTTCTGGATAAATTCCCGACGAGGTTCGACAACATCACCCATTAGCTTGGTGAACAGATCGTCGGCTTCCACCATATCGTCTACGCGCACTTGAAGCAGCGTGCGTGCATCCGGGTCCAAAGTTGTTTCCCAAAGCTGGTCGGGGTTCATCTCTCCCAGACCTTTGTAGCGCTGCAGGGACAGGCCCTTTTCCCCTTCTTCCAGAATGGCGCGCAACAGGTCCAGCGGACCGTGGATCAATTGGCTACGATCACGGCGGATCAACGTGGCCGATGTGTTGTAGACCTCTTGCAGGCTTTGCGTGAAGCTGCCTGTTTTGCGGGCCTCCCCCGACCGCAGCATCGGGCCGTCCAAGGTGCGAACCTCTTCGACACCACGCAGAATGCGGGCCAGGCGAATTCCGTGATCCTGCGTGATCCGGCCCTGCCAGCCACGCTCATACTCCAACGCGATCAGATCCAGACGGGCGGCAACCTTGTCAGCCACCCCTTGCAGGTCGGCGTCCACCGCACCCGGCACAAAGGCACCGGCAACGGCTGCCTGTTCCAGAATGTGGCGCGGGTAGTGTGTCGGGAAGGCGTCCAGAACACGCTTCAACTGTCGCGCTTCGTCCACCACGCGGGCCAGATCCTGACCAATGATCTCTTCGCCCGATCCCAGTTTCAGCACGGCACCCTCGATCCCCTGATTGACGAGATAATCGTCCAGCGCCGCCTGATCTTTCAGATAAACCTCTGATTTACCGCGCGAAACCTTATAAAGTGGCGGCTGCGCGATATAGAGATACCCACCTTCGATCAGCTCAGGCATTTGCCGGTAGAAGAACGTCAGCAGCAGGGTCCGGATGTGCGCACCGTCCACATCCGCGTCAGTCATGATGACAATCTTGTGGTAACGCAGCTTTTCGATGTTGAACTCATCGCGGCCAATACCCGTGCCCAGCGCCATGACAAGATTGCCAATCTCCTGCGAGGACAACATCCGGTCAAACCGCGCGCGTTCCACGTTCAGGATCTTACCGCGCAGCGGCAGAACCGCCTGAGTCAGCCGGTCACGGCCCGTTTGCGCCGACCCTCCGGCTGAATCGCCCTCAACAAGGAAGACTTCGGTTTTGGAGGGGTCCTTTTCGGAACAATCCTTCAGCTTGCCCGCCAGATAGTTCACATCCATCGCCGTTTTGCGGCGGGTCAGTTCACGCGCCTTGCGCGCGGCCTCGCGTGCCAGCGCAGCCTCGATGATCTTGCCGACGATCGCCTTGGCCTCGGTCGGGTTTTCTTCAAACCACTCGGCAAGTTTTTCGTTCATCAGACCCTCAACCGCCGGACGAACCTCGGAACTGACCAGCTTGTCTTTGGTCTGTGACGAGAATTTCGGATCAGGCACTTTGACCGACAGCACACAGGTCAGACCTTCGCGCGCGTCATCACCGGTAAAGCTGACCTTTTCCTTTTTCGCGATCCCGCTGGACTGCGCGTAGTTGTTGATCGTCCGGGTCAGGGCACCTCGGAAACCCGCCACATGGGTACCGCCATCGCGCTGAGGTATATTGTTGGTGAATGGCAGGACAGATTCGTGATAGCTGTCGTTCCACCACATTGCGATTTCCACGCCGATATCGTCGCGCTCGCCCTTGATATAGATCGGCTCGGACATGGCGGGGGTTTTGGACCGGTCGAGATACTTAACGAATTCCTTGACCCCACCTTCATAGAACAACTCGGTTTCCAGCCGTTCCGCCGGACGCTCGTCAATCAGGATGATCCGAACGCCCGAATTCAGGAAAGCCAGTTCGCGCAGGCGTTTTTCCAATGTCTCGAATGAGTATTCGAGGTTCGAGAATGTATCGGTCGAAGCCAGAAACCGCACTTCTGTTCCTGTCCGGTCTCCGCATTCACCGACAACCTTCAGGTGCTCAGCGGTTTCGCCACCTTCAAACCGCGCGACATGCTCTTTGCCATTGCGCCAGACACGCAGTTCCAACCAATCCGAAAGCGCGTTCACCACGGAAACACCCACACCGTGCAGGCCGCCCGACACCTTGTACGAATTGCTGTCGAATTTTCCGCCGGCATGCAGTTGGGTCATGATGACCTCGGCCGCCGACACGCCTTCTTCCGGGTGGATGTCCACCGGAATACCACGCCCATTGTCGCTGACCGAAACACTGGAATCGGCGTGAATTTTCACCGTCACATGGTCAGCATGACCCGCCAGAGCCTCGTCAATCCCGTTGTCGACAACCTCATACACCATATGGTGCAGACCCGAGCCATCATCCGTGTCCCCGATATACATGCCGGGGCGTTTGCGAACTGCCTCCAAGCCTTTGAGAACCTTGATAGAATCTGCGCCGTATTCTTGAGGGGCCTGTGCGTCTTCGGACATTCAGTCAGTACCTATATTATTTTGGTAACTTATACGTTTTCTGGTAGGGATTGTCACGCCATCCCCCAATATTTTGTGGTTTTCCGGATCGTTTTTTGCCGCCCCGAGAGGGGCTCACAAACGATCGATATCAGACGCGATATCCGCTGCAATTTGCGCCGCATCAACGTCTGTGCGTTCAGCGGACAAGCGCAGCCCCAGAATGTCTGACTGATACCTGGCCGCCAAACGATCCGGATCACGTCCCGCCCCGATTTCACCGGCATCCTGAGCCTTGCGAAACAGATCAGCGAAACAGTCTTTCATTTCCGCCATGTAATGCGCCGCCTGATCCGCAAGGTCATGATCCTTCGCCTTCAACTCGGCATATGTCTTTGCCAACATGCAGGCCTTTGCCGGGGTCTCGGCTGCTTCGATCACCAATCGGGGCTGTGCTTTCAGCGCCTCCTTCGGACCCAGTCTCTCAGCCAGGGCCTTTAGGCGCGCCAAACCTTCTTGCGTATAGCTTTCCAGCGTCAGCGCATAGAGCGCATCTTTCGACCCGAACGCCGCATAAAAACTGCCGGGCTTCAGCTTCAGTTCCCGCTCCAGATCCTTCAGCGATGTACCAGCCCAGCCCTGACGCCAGAAGATATCCTTCGCCTTCGCGATCAACACGTCACGATCGTATGCGGGTTTGCGGGGCATCAGCATCACCAATTCTTGAACGTTCACTCAAATATATACTTGAGCGATCACTCAAGAAACCCTAAATACGACCCATCGCGCCAGAAACAGGAGTTCCGACATGGCCAATTTCCCGTCTCACGACCTCGAAACCGCGCCTGAAGCATCCAAACCGCTGCTGCAAAAGTCTCAGGCCGCTTTTGGTCGCTTGCCCGGCCTGCATAGGGTCATGGCCGAAAGCCCTCAACATCTGGAAGGCTACCAGATTTTGCACGGCCTGTTCCTGAAAACCGATTTCGACAATGATGAGAAAACCGTCGTCTGGCAGACCATCAATGTTGAAAACGAGTGCCACTACTGCGTGCCCGCCCACACAGGTATCGCCAAGATGATGAAGATATCGGATGAGATCTCGGACGCCCTGCGCAATGAAACCCCGCTGCCTTCAGCCAAGCTCGAAGCACTGCGCACCTTCACCCTAGAAGTGATGGAAACCCGCGGCAACCCGACCGAAGATCAGCTTCAGGCGTTCTTTGATGCGGGTTATTCCCATCGCGCGGTTCTGGATGTCGTGCTGGGTCTGGCCCAGAAAACCATGTCGAACTACATCAACCACATGGCCAAAACCCCGGTGGACGAGGTTATGCGCGGCTTTCTGTGGGAACGTAAAGTCAGCGAACCGGCCTAAGCAGTCACGACCGAACCCTCATCGCTTTCGGTAACGATCAGCGTCTGGGCCCGGTCACCCATTTCCGCAAACAGTTCAGGCCCGGTACCGGTCATCCAGGCCTGAGCGCCCAGCGCGCAAATCTCGTCATAAAGCGCTGCACGCCGCCCAGCATCCAGATGCGCGGCCACTTCATCCAGCAGAACGATCGGAGGTGCGCCCAGCATTGCCGCCAGCGCCCGCGCATTGGACAGGATCAGCGACACCAAGAGCGCTTTCTGCTCACCAGTGGAACACTCCCTTGCCGGCACGCCCTTGGCCGCGAACACACCATACAGGTCGGACCGATGCGGCCCCACCAGGGTCCGGCCCGCTGCCAGATCCCTAAACCGGCTCTCGCCCAACGCGTCTCGCAAATCTTCCGCCGTCTCGGGCATTGCGCCTTCGGTTTGCACCAACTCCAGCTCGGCCGAAGGAAAGACCGTTTCCGCCCTGTCCTGCGCTGCCCGCAGAAGATCCAGCGACCTCAACCGCGCGGTATGGATGCGGTGCCCTGTCTCGGCCAACTGCCCTTCAAGCGCGGCGTACCAATGCGCATCCCTGATCTGCTCTTTCAGCAAACGGTTACGTTCGCGCATCGCTTTTTCATAGATCAGCGATGCTTCAGCGTGGGCTGGGTCAAAACTCAGCGCGATACGGTCCAGAAACCGCCGACGCCCTTCCGCCCCTTCAATCCACAGACGGTCCATTGACGGGGTCAGCCAGACAACTCGCGCAAGTTTCCCCAGATCGATCTGCGTCGCCGACTTGCCATCAATTCGCACCTGTCGCGCTGCACCGCCCTCGGACCAGGTTTCGATCTCAAACCGCTGCCCCTGAGCGTCCAGCAACCCAGACAGTTTCCAACCCAACGCCTCGGGCCGTCGGGTCATCTCGGCTGCACTCGCCCGCCGCATTCCGCGACCGGGTGAAAACAACGACACCGCTTCAAGAAGATTGGTCTTCCCGGCCCCATTTGGCCCGTGAATAGCAACGGGACGTCCGTCCAGAGACAACCGCGCCAGCTTATGAGATCGAAAATGCGAGACCGTAAGCTCGGTCAGGGCCAATCCCATGACCCCTCCCTTCATCTTTTCAAAAATACTCCCGCCGGAGGCATCGCGCGTCCGCGCGATCAGACGCGCATCGGCATGACGACGTATACAGCACTCAAGTCGTTGCCTTCACGCATCAATGTCGGGTCACCAGCCGAGTTGAACAGGAAAACTGCATTCTCACGATCCACCTGAGACGCAATCTCCAACAGGTATTTGGCGTTGAACCCGATCTCCAACCGCTCATCCCCGTAAGCGACAGCCAATTCTTCCTCGGCGGCGCCACTGTCGGGTGCATTCACCGACAAGATCAGCTTGTCGCCTTCCAATTGCAGCTTCACTGCCCGCGACCGCTCCGACGAAACAGTTGCCACGCGATCCACGGCCTGCGCGAATTCAGCAGCATCCACTTCAAGCTTGCGGGTGTTTCCTTGCGGGATAACGCGTGTGTAGTCGGGGAAGGTGCCGTCAATAACCTTCGACGTCAGCGTGATATCCGGCGTGGCAAAGCGTACCTTGGTTTCACTGACCGAAACGGCGATATCCATCTCGTCGTCATCCAGCAGCTTGCGCAACTCGCCCACTGTTTTGCGGGGCACGATCACGCCCGGCATATCCGCCGCGCCATCCGGCAAATCTGCGTCGATCCTCGCAAGCCGGTGGCCATCGGTGGCCACACAACGCAACACTTTTCCACCCTCGGACCCATCTGCCACATGCATGTAGACACCGTTCAGATAGTACCGGGTCTCTTCGGTCGAGATGGCGAATTTCGACTTGTCAAACAACCGGCGAAGCAATGCCGCCGAAGCGGTGAAATTCGATTGATACTCAGACGATGCCATCACCGGAAAATCTTCCTTCGGCAGTGTCGCCAGCGAAAAATTCGACCGCCCCGCTTCAACTGTCAGCCGTCCAGCGGCGCTGTCAGCAGTCAGTGTCACCAGCGCACCGTCGGGCAGTTTGCGCACAATCTCATGCAGGGTTGTTGCCGCAACGGTCGTCGCGCCTGCCTTTTCGACCTGTGCGGGTGCCTTATCGACCACTTCGATATCCAGATCGGTGGCACGGAACTGGACCTGATCGCCTTCGGCCTCGATCAGGACATTGGCAAGTATGGGAATGGTATTGCGACGTTCTACAACGGACTGGGCCTGCGAAACGGCCTTAAGAAGGGTGCCGCGTTCAATGCTGATCTTCATACCCTCAATTCCTCTGACTTGCGTACCGACATGGGCGGGACTGGCACGTTAGCGGTTCCACCCCGAGGCACAAGGATTTTTTACGGATTTCTGGGTTGGAATGCAGCAACCGTCAAGTGCGGCGTGCCCAACGGGCCTCAGTTCTGGTGCAACCGTGGATTATTACGCACAAAAAACGCCCCGGAACAGAGGCCCGAAGCGTTCCTTAGCGCTGCTGGCCCGGTTCAGGCTTCGAGAGACCTGCGTAGCATTTCCACGTCTTCAGCGATCTGGCCATCGGTCAGTTTCAGCTCTTCAATGCGCTTGACGCCATGCATGACCGTGGTGTGGTCGCGCCCGCCGAACCGACGGCCGATCTCTGGCAGCGATCGGCTGGTCAGCTGCTTGCAAAGATACATCGCCACCTGACGGGGGCGCGCGTAGGATCGCAGGCGCTTGGGACCGATGATATCGGACATGCGGATGTTGTAGTATTCGGATACTTTCCGCTGGATTTCTTCAACCGTGATCTTGCGCTCGGATGCGCGCAGGACATCTGCCAGACAATCCTGCGTCAGCTCCATGTCGATCTCGCGCCCAACCAGCGAGGCAAAGGCAAACAGACGTGTCAGAGCACCTTCCAGCACGCGGACATTGGTTGAGATTCGATGGGCCAGAAACTCAAGAACGCCATCCGCAATCGTCAGATCAGGATAGGAGCTGCTGTATTGCTGGACCTTGTTTTGCAGAATGCCCAGGCGCAATTCATAGTCGGTCGGATGCAGGTCAACGACCAGACCACATTGCAGGCGCGACTTTACACGATCTTCCAGATCCTTGATTTCGCCCGGGGCGCGGTCGGCCGAAATGATGATCTGCTTGTTCTGATCCACCAGCGCGTTGAACGTATGGAAAAACTCTTCCTGAGTAGAATCCTTTCCGGCAATGAACTGCACGTCGTCGACCATCAGCACATCGACCGAACGGAACAAATGCTTGAAATCCATCATCCGGCGTTCCCGCAGGGCCTGCACGAAGCGATACATGAACTGTTCGGCTGACAGGTACAGGACATTCAGTTCCGGATGCTTGGTTTTCAGCTCCCAGGCAATGGCGTGCATCAGGTGGGTCTTACCCAGACCCACTCCGCCGTACAGAACAAGCGGGTTGAATGTGACCGGGCCACCTTCGGACACGCGGCGCGCGGCAGCATGGGCCAGCTCGTTGGGTTTGCCCACCACGAAACTGTCAAAGGTGAAACGCGAATCCAGCGGCGCGGCCTGCAACGACTCCAAAGCGTTCTGCGCACTATCCGTAGCGACTGTGGGTACCGGCTCTGGCCGAGTTTCGGCGACCACCTTGGCTGCGGGCTTGGGGCGTGCGGGCGAGTTGGCGGCAACACGGAAATCCAGACGCTGAACGGTTTCCCCAGCCGTATTCAGCTCGTACAAGATAAGGTCCGCAAAATTCTGGCTGACGTAATTCCCCATAAAGTTCGTTGGCACGGAAAAAACCGCCACACCATCCTGCAGCTCTTTAAATTCCAGAGGCTCGATCCAAGTGGTGAAATTATTCCGACCGACAGCCTTCAGCAATTTGTTACGCAGTAGTCCCCATTTCTCTTGTGTCATTCAGCGCCTCACGCATCCCATTCTTATTGGCCTGTCGGCCTTATCATACGAAGCCGGTTGCCCGGTCTTGTATTCACACGCCCAAAGGGAACCTATCGCCAAACCTAACGGTTTGGCGGGATTGCCCCTGAAAGTTCGGTGCACCCGGATTTTCGACGCTCAACAAAAAATGAGCGTCCCGAAACTCGGGCTGCACGTCACAATCTCAATTTTCAGACAGGGCCGAGAATCCCGGATAACCCGGACTTCGCGGCAAATCGGCAGCCCAGCTTGCGCCAGTCGTCGACGAATGTTTCCTGATCGATCTGATGCCCGTCAGTCCGATCGAGTAAACAGCCTGTCCCCCCAAGCGAGTGAATCGCTGACATCAGTGGTAGCAACTTGAAATGGGGCGCGGCAACGAAACTCTGATATTGACTCGGGTCTTTGGTCGAAAGAATCTCTCGGTTTCGTGAAGGCGCGGTATTCCGGCAACACGAAAAAAGGCGCCGCAATGCGCAGCGCCTTTGACATTAGTTCAGCCTTGCTGACTTGACCTAAGGTAACCCGCGGGCTTTAGCCCAGAGCTTTGACCCGGGCCGACAGGCGCGACATTTTACGCGCGGCAGTGTTCTTGTGGAACACGCCTTTGGTGACGCCGCGCATCAGCTCAGGCTGGGCGGCGCGCAGTGCTGCGGTTGCCGCATCTTTGTCACCGGATGCAATCGCTTCTTCGACTTTACGCAGATAGGTGCGGATGCGCGAACGACGCGCTTTGTTAACAGCGAAACGCTTCTCGTTCTGACGGGCGCGTTTCTTTGCCTGGGGCGAATTTGCCATGTATCTCTGACCTTCGTTCGGTACGGTTATCAAGGGTTGCGCGCCACGGATATATCCGCACCGGATCAGAAATCACGAGTGTGAGTCGGGCCAAGCGGGCCGCACGCGCATGTATTGCGGCGCTCAATACCGAACATTTCAAGGATTGCCAAGCCGATTCTTGGGGCTCACAAACCGGGTAAAGAAAAGGCGGGCATAGCCCGCCGTTCATTAGTCTCTTGCGTTTTACTTGTCGCGAAACTGCGCAGCCCGCTTTTCAAGAAACGCCGCCATGCCCTCTTTCTGGTCCTCGGTGGCAAACATGGAATGGAAGACGCGACGCTCAAACAGCATTCCTTCACTCAGCGGAAGCTCGTAACTGCGATTGACCGCTTCTTTTGCCGCCGCCGCCGTCAATGCCGATTTCTCGGCTATTTTTTGCGCCGCACCAACGGCTTCCTCGATCAGCTTCTTGGCCGGTACGACCCGGCTGACCAAACCAGCGCGCTCGGCTTCGTCCGCGTCCATAAACCGACCAGTCAGGTTCATGTCCATCGCCTTGGACTTGCCGACAAAGCGCGTCAAACGCTGGGTGCCGCCCAACCCGGCTATGACGCCAAGGTTGATTTCAGGCTGGCCGAATTTTGCAGTGTCCGCAGCAATGATGAAATCGCAAAGCATTGCCAACTCGCATCCCCCACCCAGAGCATAGCCCGCAACCGCGGCGATGATCGGTTTGCGAATCGCCAAAACCCGGTTGTTTGCATCAGCAAAAAGATTGGTGGTGTAGACATCGACAAAGCTCATCTCGGACATTTCCCTGATGTCCGCGCCTGCGGCAAAGGCCTTGTCCGATCCGGTGATGACGATGCAACGCACCTTGTCGTTGCTGTCTGCCTCTTCCAGCGCGGTACACAACTCACCCAGCAACTGGGAGTTCAGCGCATTCAACGCATCCGGTCTGTCGAGTTTGATTAGGGCGACGTGGTCTTCGATTTCGACGATGATCGTCTCAAAAGCCATGAGAAAAAAGCTTCCGGTTGTTCCGTTCAGTTACGAGTCCTTACCACGCGAATTCTCTGGATCAAGCTATCTTTGGCATTGCGCACAGTAGAAGGATGAGCGACCGGACTGGGTGATTCTCTGGATCAGACCAGTGCAACCTTCGGTGCGGCAGGGCTTTCCTTCGCGACCGTAGACATCAAAGCTGTGCTGAAAATATCCAAGTTCTCCATCAGCTTGGCGGAAATCCCGCAGGGATGATCCGCCTGCTTCGATCGCGTCCTGCAACACCCTCCGAATGATGGGAACCAGCGATGCGACACGTGCCGCAGATATTTGCCCTGCTTTGCGACGTGGCGACACCTTGCCGCGATAAAGCGCCTCGCAAACATAGATATTCCCCAATCCGGCAACGATTCCCTGATCCAGCAGAGCTGATTTGACAGGGGTATTCCTGCCTTTAAATGCTTCAATCAGGTGTTGCTCATGGAAATCATTACCCAAGGGCTCTGGTCCCAGAACCGCCAGAAGCTTGTGATCTTCGGCCGTGGCTGTGGGCAGTAGGTCCATCGCCCCGAACCGGCGTGGGTCGTTAAAGGTGATACGCGCCCCGTTGGCCATGTGAATAACAACATGGTCATGTTTCTCAACGGCAGGATGTTCGCGCAGGAAATGACCCAGTGGGTCCCCTGACACCGTCATTCGCCCCGACATCCCCAGATGTATCAACAAGGTCTCGCCACTGCTGAGATCGGCCAGGATGTATTTTGATCGCCGCCTTAACCGATCCACCCGCTGCCCGGTCAGCCGTTCTGCCATGCGTTCGGGAAATGGCCAGCGCAGATCCGGGCGGTTCACATCGGCGCGTTCTATCACTATGCCCTCCATCGCGGGAACAAGACCCCGTCTTACTGTCTCGACCTCGGGCAATTCTGGCATTACAGGGCTCCTATTCCAAAGGGCCGCATTGTACCCCGCTTCCAGAGCCCTATAACAGAAGCGAAATTCGACAAACGGCAAGGCTTATGTCCGACAACAGCGACAACACCACTCATTTCGGGTTCGAAACCGTACGCGAGGCTGACAAGGCCGGGCGCGTGCAGGGCGTGTTCAACTCGGTCGCCTCGAAATATGACGTGATGAACGATGTCATGTCGATGGGTATCCACCGGGTCTGGAAAGATGCGATGATGGACTGGTTGGCGCCACGCCCCGGTCAGCGTTTGCTGGATGTTGCAGGCGGAACCGGTGACATTTCCTTTCGCTTTCTGAAACGCGCAGGCTATGGCCATGCCACGGTTCTTGATCTGACAGAACCCATGCTGGTCGAAGGACGGCAACGCGCCGAAGCCGACCAGATGGCCGACAGCCTGAACTGGGTGGTGGGCGACGCTATGGCCCTGCCGTTCGAAGACAACACCTTTGATGTCTACACGATCTCGTTCGGCATCCGGAACGTGACCCGCCCGCAAGAGGCCCTGAACGAAGCCTTTCGCGTGCTGAAACCCGGTGGCCGCCTGATGGTGCTTGAATTCAGCCAACTGCCCAATGAAGGGCTGCAAAAGCTCTATGACCTCTACAGCTTCAATGTCATCCCGCGCATGGGAAAGCTGATCGCGAATGATTACGACAGCTATCAGTATCTGGTGGAGTCGATCCGCAAGTTCCCCGATCAGGAAACCTTCCTGAACATGGTCCGAACCGCTGGCTTCGAAAACGCGAAATTCCGCAATCTCAGCATGGGTATCGCCGCGCTGCATTCCGGCTGGAAGATCTGACGCATGCGCGGTCCCCACAACATCATCCGCCTGATCCGAACGGGCGCCACGCTTGAGCGCACCGGTGCCATGAATGTGGTCCTCGACGCGTTCGAGGCGCCACGGGCTATTCGATTTCTTGCCCACGCTCTAGGCAAACCGTTTTGGTGGCTGGGTTACAAGGGCGACCCAAAGATGCCGCCTGCAACACGTGCGCTCACCGCACTGGGCCCGGCCTACATCAAGTTTGGTCAGGTGCTTTCGACACGCCCGGATGTTGTAGGCGATGAACTGGCTGTGCAACTTCGTGTTTTGCAAGACAAACTGCCGCCGTTCTCAAAAGCCGAGGCTTTGGCCGAAGTAGAAAGGGAACTGGGGCAACCTGTTGCCGAGATATTCAGCGAATTCAGTGAACCCATAGCTGCCGCTTCGATCGCACAGGTCCACAAGGCCAAGCTTGCGAGCACCGGAGAAGACGTGGCCGTCAAAGTCCTGCGTCCCAATATCGAACGCGCCTTTCGCAAGGATGTAGATGCGTTCTACTTCGCCGCCCGCATCGTCGATTTGTTTGCGCCCGGTGCCCGCCGATTGCGCCCGATGGAGGTCATTGAACATTTCGATGGCGTTGTACGGGGTGAACTGGACCTGCGTCTGGAAAGCGCTGCTGCCTCGGAATACGCGGCCAACACAAAAGACGACACAGGGTTCTGGCTGCCGCCCGTATTGTGGTCACTGTCGGCACGACGCGTGATGACACTCAGCTGGGCCGACGGTATTCCATTGGGTGAAAACGACGCGCTCGATGCCGCCGGCCACAACCGCCGTGATCTGGCGGAACGTGTGCTGCGCCTGTTCCTTCTTCACGCCCTGCGCGACGGCTATTTCCACGCCGATATGCATCAGGGCAACCTCAAGGTCGCCGCCAACGGTGATATCATCGCTTATGATTACGGTATCATGGGCCATATCGACGAATACACGCGCCGGGTCTACGCCGAGATTCTGTTCGGTTTCATCCGCCGCGACTACAAGCGCGTAGCCGAAGTGCATTTCGAAGCCGGTTACGTTCCTGCACACCAGGACGTCGATGAATTCGCCCGCGCCCTGCGTGCGGTTGGTGAGCCCATCTTCGGTATGGATGCCTCGCATATTTCGATGGGCCGTTTGCTAAGCTATCTGTTCGAAGTGACAGAGCGTTTTGGCATGGAAACCCGAACCGAGCTGATCCTTCTACAGCGCACGATGGTCGTGGTTGAAGGCGTTGCCCGGTCACTGGACGACCACATCAATATCTGGGAAGTTGCCCGTCCCGTGGTCGAAGATTACATCAAACAATCCATCGGCCCGCGCGCCACGCTTCGTGACTTTGCCAAAACCGCTATGGTTCTGGCACGCTTTGGTCCGCGCCTGCCGACATTGGTCGAAAACGCGTTGATTGCACAGACGCACAAAGAAGAACCGGAAAACTCGGGTCTGTTGCCAAAAATCCTACCCGCCGCTCTCGGTGCGGTTGCCGGCGCAGCCATAGTTCTGTTGATCACTACACTCGGCTGATTGTGATCCGCAGGTTCATCTGGCTAAAAATATCCTCGGGGGGAATCGCGCCTTGCGCGATGGGGGGCAGACAGCCCCCCTTTGCCCAGACCCGGATCAGAGCCGCTCGATGGCAATGGCGATCCCCTGACCGCCACCAATACACATGGTGATCAACCCTTTTGATCCGCCTGTGCGCTCCAACTCATAAAGCGTCTTCATGGTAATGATGGCGCCCGTCGCACCGACAGGATGCCCCAGCGCAATCGCACCTCCATTCGGGTTCACCTTCGCTGCATTCAACCCAAGCTCCTGGTTGACTGCCAGCGCCTGCGCGGCAAATGCTTCGTTGCTTTCGATCACATCAAAGTCTTCCGCCGACAAACCCGTCTTCCTGAGCAGGTTTTGCACGGCCGGTACCGGGCCAATACCCATGACTTCGGGGCGCACGCCAGCATGTGCATATCCGATCACGCGCGCTTTTGGCTTCAACCCGGCCTTTTCCGCCGCTTCCGCCGTTGCCAGCACCATCGCCGCCGCGCCATCGTTGATGCCCGAGGCATTGCCCGCCGTCACACGCCCATCTTTCTTGAACACTGGTCGCAACCCGGCCAGCGCATCTGCGGTTGTCGCTTTGGGATGCTCATCAACTTTGAAATCCACCATGTCGCGCTTAACCTTCACCTGAACGGGCACGATCTGGCTTTCGAAATATCCGGCTTCAATTGCGGCTGCCGCGCGGGTCTGGCTGGTCAGGGCGAAGTCATCCATCTGTTCACGGCTGATCTGGTGTTCATCGGCAACGTTCTCGGCCGTCACACCCATGTGCCCTGTGCCAAAGGGGCAGTTCAACGCACCCAGCATCATGTCCAGCGAAGTGACATCACCCATTTTCGCGCCCCAGCGCGCCTGTGGAACAATGTAAGGGCTGCGCGACATGCTTTCTGCGCCACCTGCCACAGCGAAATCGGCATCGCCAAGCATCAAGGACTGCATCGCCGACACGATCGCCTGTGCGCCCGAGCCACACAGACGGTTTACATTCATCGCAGGGGTGCTGTTCGGAATCCCGGCCTGCATCGCGGCAACACGCGACAGGTACATGTCCCGAGGCTCGGTATTGATGACGTGGCCAAACACAACATGCCCGATTTGCGCACCTTCTACCCCTGACCGTTCCAAGGCCGCTTCGGTGACCACCGTCGCCAGATCAATGGGGGCGGTTGACGCAAGCGCGCCACCGAAAGTTCCAATCGCGGTGCGCGCACCATCCAGCAATACGATGTCTGTCATGTCTTTCTCCTCTTGGAATCGTCGTCAGTATGCACATGCAGCATGATCCTGTCCTATAGGACGTGCCGTCACGGATGGAATTGACAAGCCGGGTCCCAACACGCATGGATTCCGTCATGACGGAGAACACAGACGATATCCTGAACCTTTTGCCTGCTCGCCTGAAAGAAGCACGCCGGGCCAAAGGACTGTCGCTGGAAGCAGTCGCAAACCTGAGCGGCGTATCCAGGTCCATGGTAAGCCAGATCGAACGCGGTGAAAGCAGCCCGACGATCTCGACCCTCTGGAACCTGACCCGTGCATTACAGGTGGATTTTGCCGGTCTTCTGGAAGGATCAAAAGCCAGTGATCAGATCGAGGTGCTGCGCGCGTCCGAAGTGCCCAGCATCGACAATATGGGGCAGAACTGCCGCATTCGCATCCTGTCCCCACCGGAAGAGGCCGGTGGTCATGAGGTTTATGATATCGAGTTCGACAAAGGCGGGGCCTTGAACAGCCAGCCGCATGCGCGCGGCGCGCGTGAGCAGCTGACCGTGCTGGAAGGCGCCGTCAAAGTTAAATCGGGCAGTGCCGCGTCGGATCTGAGCCAAGGGGACACCGCCCGCTATGCCGCGGATATCGTGCATTCCATCTCAGCCAAAGAACCAGCGCGGGTGTTTTTGATCGTAAAGAACGCCTGACGTCAGCAAATTTCCGCCTTCACGGAAAATTTTCCTGTATATTGAAATTCCCCTATTTGGGAAATTCATCCGCTATGTTAGATGTGCGACTCAGTTGAACGGAGGTCGCCATGGCAGATGCATTCCTGTCCCACATCACGGACACACTCGCACAGATCGAATCCGAGGGGCTGTATAAACGCGAACGAATGATCACCTCGCCTCAGGGCGGTGAGATTACGGTGGGCGGCAAACGGGTGATCAACCTGTGCGCCAACAACTATCTGGGTCTTGCGGATCACCCCGCGCTGATCGAGGCCGCAACAAATGCGATGGGTCCGAAAGGATTCGGCATGGCCTCGGTCCGGTTCATTTGCGGAACGCAGGATATTCACCGTGAACTGGAACAGCGGTTGGCGATATTCCTGAACAAGGATGATGCGATCCTGTTCGCGGCCTGTTTTGATGCCAATGGCGGGTTGTTCGAACCGTTGCTGGGGCCTGAAGATGCCATCATTTCGGACAGTCTGAACCACGCCTCTATCATTGACGGGGTGCGGCTGTGCAAGGCCAAGCGCTATCGCTATCTGAACAATGACATGAACGACCTGGAAGCGTGGCTGAAGCAGGCGCGCGAGGATGGCGCGCGTCACATCATGATCGCAACCGATGGCGTGTTCTCGATGGATGGCTATTTGGCCAACTTGCCGAAAATTCGCGAACTGGCTGATAAATACGATGCCATCGTCATGGTCGATGATTGCCATGCAACCGGCTTCATGGGCCCGCGCGGCGCCGGAACACCGGATCACTTTGGTGTTGATGTCGACATTCTGACAGGAACTTTGGGCAAGGCACTTGGGGGGGCAATCGGCGGCTACATCGCCGGGCCGCAGCCAGTGATCGACCTGCTGCGGCAGCGGGCGCGGCCCTATCTGTTCTCGAACTCGCTGCCGCCATCCATCGTCGCCGCAGGGCTTGAGGCGATCCGCCTGGTCGAAGAAGGCGACATTCTACGCGCGCAGTTATTCGGAAACGCAAAGTACTGGCGTGCCGGTCTGGAAAAGCTTGGCTTTGACCTTTTGCCCGGTGAACATCCGATCATCCCTGTCATGCTGGGCGATGCAACGCTGGCACAAGAGATGGCCGCCAAGCTGTTTGACGAGGGCGTGTATGTCTCGGGCTTCTTCTTTCCTGTTGTTCCCCGCGGGCAGGCGCGGATCAGAACGCAGATGAACGCCGCCCTTACGCGGGACGAACTGGACCGCGCGCTGGCGGCCTTTGGCAAGGTCGGCAAGGAACTGGGGGTGATCTGATGCGACCCAACACGATGAAAGCGCTGGAAAAGTCGAAACCTGAAGAAGGGTTGTGGATGGTACAGGCCCCGGTCCCTGAAATCGGGCCTGATGAAGTACTGATCAAGATCAACAAGACCGGAATTTGCGGTACCGACATTCACATCTGGAACTGGGATGAGTGGGCCTCTCACACCGTTCCGGTTCCGATGATCACTGGTCATGAGTTCGCCGGGGAAATCGTCGAGATTGGGCGCAACGTCACTGGCCTGGACGTTGGGCAGCGCTGTTCCGGCGAAGGGCATCTGATCGGCACTGAAAGCCGTCAAAGCCGCGCAGGCAAATTTCACCTCGACCCCGGTACGCGCGGGATCGGGGTGAATGAACAGGGCGCGTTTGCGCAATACCTGAAATTGCCTGCCTTCAACGTTGTTCCCCTGCCGGACGATATCCCGGATGAGATCGGGGCAATCCTTGATCCGCTGGGCAATGCTGTACACACCGCGCTCAGCTTTGACCTTCTGGGCGAGGACGTCCTGATCACCGGCGCAGGACCCATCGGCATCATGGCCGCCGCCGTTGCCCGCCATGCAGGCGCCCGCAATGTTGTGATTACAGACATTAACGCCGAACGGTTGAAACTGGCGGAACATGTGGTGCCGTCGGTGCGGACCGTTGATGTTTCCAAACAAGATTTGCACGATGTCATCGCACAGCTTGGAATGAAAGAAGGCTTTGATGTGGGGCTTGAAATGTCCGGCTCACAAGCCGCGCTTGACCAGATGGTCGAGGCGCTTGTGATGGGTGGGAAAATCGCCCTGCTGGGGATACCGCCGGGGAAATCTCCGGTCGACTGGTCGCGTATCGTTTTCAAGGCGATCACAATCAAGGGTGTCTATGGTCGCGAGATGTTCGAGACCTGGTACAAGATGATCGCCATGCTGCAAAACGGTTTGGATGTGTCCCGCGTGATCACGCATCGCTTTGAGGTTGATGATTTTGCGGATGGATTTGCCGCGATGAAATCCGGCCTCTCTGGCAAGGTTGTCCTTGACTGGACCTAACCCGCTGGAAAGTTACGAACTCAACGCCTAGACAGGTGCAAGGATCGCACAAGGGAGGCATGAGATGGGCGAGAACAAAGACGATCGTCTATTGCAAAGAGGTGTCGAAGACACTCTGGTCACTGATTTCGCCGAGACACATCGCAAAAGCTATGGAGATTTTCTGCAACTCAAAACACTGCTGAATCTGCAAAAAACTTTTCAGGACCCCGCGCAGCCTGACGAGATGCTGTTCATTATCATCCATCAAGTCAGCGAACTGTGGCTGAAACTGATGCACCACCAACTGGTCGAGGTGCGCCGTTTTCTGCAACAGGACGAGTTTGGCCCAGCCATGAAAAACCTCGACCGCATCAAGGCCATTCAACGGCAGTTGATTGCGGCTTGGGAAACCCTGCTGACCATGACACCTGCCGACTATATGACTTTCCGGCAGGCTCTCGGCAACTCGTCAGGGTTTCAGAGCTACGGCTACCGGCAGATTGAGTTCATTCTTGGCAATAAGGATGCCTCAACACTGAAGGTCCATGCGCATGACCCAGAGGTGATGGAGATGCTGAATGCCGCACTGACCAAACCGTCACTTTATGACGAAGTGTTGCACATGTTGGCCCGCCAAGGATTCGATGTGCCCAAAGATCTGGTTGAACGCGACTACGCCCAACCCTATTCCGGCGATTCGCGCGTGGTAAAAATCTGGGTCGAGGTATTCCGCAACACTGAAAAATACTGGGACCTTTATGCTTTGGCCGAAAAACTGATGGATGTGGAAAGCCTGTTTCAACGCTGGCGCTTTGATCATGCCACCGCAGTTGAGCGCGTGATCGGGATGCAACCCGGCACTGGTGGCTCAAGCGGCGTGGCCTTTTTGCGAAAGGCGCTAGAGCTGCGGTTTTTCCACGACCTTTACGACGTGCGCACCGAATTGATGTACAGCGGGCAGACCTAAGACATGTTGTATCGAGGATTTTCGCAATCCGAGCTGGAGCGGGAGTATTCCCCCAGCACAATGATCAGTGGCGACCTGAGCCCTTATCTTGCCAGTTATGAAGCACTGAGCGCTCAGGCGCGGGCCGACTTTCCGGTACGGGAAAATCTGGCTTATGGTGATAGCCCCGTACAAGTTCTGGATTTCTTTCCCGCTCGCGTTGACAAGGCACCTCTGCACGTCTTCATTCACGGCGGGTACTGGCAGGCGCTCAGCCAGAATGAATCGTCTCTGATGGCACCGGGTCTGGTAGAACACGGGCAAGCTTTTGCGACTGTGAACTATACGCTGGCACCCGATGTCCGGATTGGTGGCATGATCGATGAATGCCGTGACGCGTTGCTTTGGCTGGCGGCCCAGGCGGAGGAGCTGGGATTCGATCCGTCGCGGATCACCCTGTCAGGTCACAGTGCAGGCGCGCATCTGGCGGCGATGGTGATGGCAACCTCATCAGATGCCCTTGCCAAAGCGGGGCTTCGGGTGCGGGATGTGATTTTGATCAGCGGTATATACGACCTGGAACCGATCAGCCTGATGTCGGTGAACGATCCGCTGCAACTGACGCCGGTCGAGGTCAACGATCTGTCACCTATCCGCAATCTGCCCCGGCCCGGTCCTCGATATCATGTTTCGGTAGCCGAACGTGATACGGGTGAGTTCATTCGCCAAAGCCGCGACTATGCCGAAAGGCTGCGAAAGGCCGGACACCCGGTTAGTTTTACGCTCGCGCAAGGAATGCATCATTTCGATATAATCATGCATTCAGCTACATTTCTGCGTCGGACAAAATAAGAGCTTCGTCAAAAGAAAACAGCGGCCTGAGGGGGCCGCTGTTTTTCGTTTTCATCTTTTGCCGGGTTAGTCCAGCGTGCGGGTGACTTCTTCGCGCTCGAAAATTTCGATCACGTCGCCTGCGCGGATATCGTCGTAGTTTTCGAACGCCATACCGCATTCCTGACCCGACTGAACCTCGGCCACTTCGTCCTTGAAACGCTTTAGCGTCTTCAGCGTGCCTTCGTGAATCACCACGTTGTCGCGCAGCAAGCGGACACCGGCAGAACGACGCGCCACGCCTTCCGTGACCAGACAGCCAGCAACCTTGCCAACACCAGTAACCTTGAAGACTTCGCGAATCTCGGCGTAGCCAATGAACTTCTCGCGAATTTCGGCGCTCAACAGGCCGGATGCGGCTGCTTTCACGTCGTCTACGAGGTCATAAATCACCGAGTAATAGCGAATCTCGACGCCCTTCTGGTTTGCGGTATTCCGTGCAGAGGCATTGGCCCGCACGTTGAAGCCAAAGATTGGAGCGCCCGACGCTTCAGCCAGACCGACATCCGTTTCAGTAATGGCACCAACACCCGAATGCAGAACGCGCACGCGTACTTCTTCGTTGCCGATCTTCTCCATTGCCTGAACGATGGCTTCCGCCGAACCCTGAACGTCTGCTTTCATCAGAATGGGCAACTCGGTGACATTTTCGTCTTCCTTGGCCTTCTGCATCAACTGTTCAAGGGTCGTTGCGGCACCAGCGGCAGCGCGTTTGTCCTTGGCAGCCTGTTCACGGTAGGCGGCGATTTCACGGGCTTGTGCTTCGGTCTCGGTCACGTTCAGAACATCGCCTGCTTCAGGCGTACCGTTCAGACCAAGAACCTCAACGGGAACCGACGGACCAGCTTCCTTGACGCGCTCACCTTTGTCGTTGATCAGAGCACGGACCTTACCATACTGCTCACCCACGACAAAGATATCGCCCTGACGCAATGTACCGTTCTGAACCAGAACCGTTGCGACCGGGCCGCGGCCCACGTCCAGCTGTGCCTCGATCACGGCACCTTGGGCAGCGCGATCAGGGTTGGCTTTCAGTTCCAGAATCTCGGCCTGCAATGCGATGGCTTCCAGCAACTCGTCCAGACCCTGACCGGTGATGGCAGACACTTCTACGTCCTGAACCTCACCCGACATCTTCTCGACGATCACTTCGTGTTGCAGCAGATCGGTGCGCACCTTGTCCGGATTTGCATCATGCTTGTCGATCTTGTTGATCGCCACGATCATCGGCACCTTGGCTGCCTTCGCGTGATTGATCGCCTCAATTGTCTGCGGCATGACCGCGTCATCGGCAGCGACGACCAGAACCACGATGTCGGTCACCTGGGCACCACGCGAGCGCATCGAGGTGAAGGCCGCGTGTCCGGGAGTATCCAGGAAGGTCAGCGTCGAGCCGCCATCGGTTTTCACCTGATAGGCGCCGATATGCTGGGTGATGCCACCGGCCTCACCAGCCACAACACGCGCATCGCGGATTGCATCCAGCAGCGATGTTTTCCCGTGGTCGACGTGACCCATGATGGTGATGACGGGCGGACGAGGCTTCAGATCGGCTTCGCTGTCTTCGACCTCTTTGATGACGTCCTCAACATCCGAATCAGAGACGCGGGTGACCTTATGGCCAAACTCTTCGATAATCAGCTCGGCAGTATCAGCGTCGATGGTCTGGTTCTGCGTGACCATCATGCCCATCTGCATCAGTGATTTGACCACGTCAGCCACGCGCTCGGCCATACGGTTGGCCAGTTCCGAGACCATGATCGCCTCAGGCAGTTGTACGTCGCGGATCACCTTTTCCCGCTCGACCGAACCGCCCATGGCTTTCTGACGGGCGCGTTCCTGCTTGCGCTTCATCGCTGCCATCGACCGCTGGCGGCTGCCTTCGTCACCGGTGGCCTGACCCAATGTCAGCTTACCCGAACGACGGTTGTCTTCACGACCCTTGCCACGACCGCGCTGTTCGCGTTCGCGATCCTGCTTGCGAGGTGCGGCAGCAGGCGCAGGTTTGCTGGCCGGGCTGCGTGCAGCTTTGGCTTCTTCAGGGGCCGGCGAAGCGGCAGCAGCAACAGCGGCACGCTTGGCTTCTTCTTCAGCCTCCACGCGCTTGCGCTCTTCATCTTCGGCTTTCTGACGCGCGCGCTCTTCGGCTTCACGCTGCTCGCGCTCTTTCGCTTCCTGTTCCGCACGGCGGCGCACGCGCTCTTCTTCGCGTGCCTTTTCAGCGGCTTCGCGTTCAGCGGCCTCTTCGACCTCGCGGGCCTTGGCAGCCTGCAAAGCCTTCATACGGCGCGCCATTTCCGCGTCGGAAATACCTGCGGGACGACGCGACGGATCACCCGAAGGGGCGGCACCGCCACCCGGCTTTGCCGCGCCCGGCTTGGGGACCACCACGCGCTTGCGTTTGGTTTCCACCACGACATTCTTGGTGCGTCCGTGGCTGAAACTCTGTTTCACATTTCCGGGGCGTGCCCCGCCACGAAGACCCAATGTCTTTTTGCCGTCACTATCGCTCATAAAGCTTCTTACCCTTCCGCGCGGCCCTTGCCGCCGTCATCCGTTTCGCGCAAGCCACGCAGGCGCTGCGCTTCCTCTACAACACGTTTGGCGAGTCCGCCAGAGGCCAAGGCCGCATGAATCACCGTTTGGCGCCCAAATGCCTGCCCTAATTCGTCTGCCGTCAGCCAACCGATGTATTTTCCGAAGTGCGGCGTACTGAGCTTCGACTTGCCGCGCCCCGATCCATCAGTGGCCTGAATCAGCACCTGAGCCTCTTCCCGGTCCAGCCACGACTTGACCTTTTCATACCCGGCAACCGCGTCGCCGGACTTGCGCGCCAGACTGAGCAACTCAATCACACGGCGCGCGATCTGCTTTTCAACTTCTGTCGCCAGGTCCTGAGGCACAGTCACCTGTGCCTTGAACCCCCGCGCAAACAGTTTCTTACCAATGGCCTTGTCCAGCGCAGCACGATCCGCCGCCACATAAACGCCCCGCCCCGGCAACTTTGCCGCGACATCCGGAAAGACCTGACCGTCCGGGCCCGTCACAAAGCGGATCAAGCCAAATTTAGGCTGAACCTCGCCTGTGGCGATGCACTTGCGTTCGGGTCCGTCAGACCGATCCTTATGGACGCCACCGCGACCCATACGCGCCACCCGAGACCTGAGATCAGGCCTCGACCTCCTCGTCTGCTGCGTCGCCGTCGATGTCTTCTTCCGCCTGCTCCAACTCGGCCGGATCAACCCAACCCAATAGGATACGCGCAGTCATGACCATGTCTTGTGCTTCTTCGAGCGTGACGCCAAAGGGCTCCAGCACGCCATCATCCTTGACGCGTTCACCGTCGACCGTGGTCCAGCCACCGGCCAGTTCCCAGTCTGCACAGGTTGCGAAGTCTTCCAGCGTCTTCACATCGTCCTTGGCCAGCGCCTCTACCATCTGGGGGGTCAGGCCTTCGAATTCAATGAGGCTGTCCTCGGCACCCAGTGCGCGGGCCGCATCCAGAGCGGCTTTGGCCTGGGCTTCCAGGAACTCGCGCGCCCGGGTCTGAAGTTCCTGCGCAGTGCCTTCGTCGACGCCGTCAATGACCAGAAGTTCATCAATCTCGACATAGGCAACTTCTTCGAGGTTGGTGAAGCCTTCGGAAACCAGCAATTGCGCAAAGAACTCGTCCAGATCCAGACTGTCCATGAACAGTTTGGTACGAGATTCGAATTCCTTCTGACGACGCGCCGATTCTTCAGCTTCGGTCATGATGTCGATATCCAGCCCGGTCAGCTGGCTTGCCAGACGCACGTTCTGACCGCGACGACCGATTGCAAGAGACAACTGCTCTTCCGGAACGACAACCTCGATCTTGCCTGCTTCTTCGTCCAGAACAACCTTCGAAACCTCGGCAGGTTGCAGCGCGTTCACCAGGAAGGTCGGTTGGTCTTCGTTCCACGGGATGATGTCAATCTTCTCTCCCTGCAGTTCGTTCACAACGGCCTGCACGCGGCTGCCGCGCATACCAACGCAGGCGCCAACAGGGTCGATCGAGCCGTCATACGAGATCACGGCGATTTTGGCGCGTGAACCGGGGTCACGGGCCACGGCCTTGACCTCGATGATACCGTCATAGATTTCCGGCACTTCCATCTTGAACAGCTCGGCCATGAATTCTGGTGCGGTACGCGACAGGAAGATCTGGTGGCCACGCACTTCGCGGCGGACTTCCTTGATATACGCGCGCACACGATCATTCGGACGATAGCTTTCGCGACCGATCTTGTCATTGCGGCGCAGAACAGCCTCGGCACCGCCGAGATCGACGATAACATTGCCGAATTCCTCGCGCTTGACGGCACCGTTGATGATGGTGCCCGCACGATCCTTGAATTCTTCATACTGACGATCCCGCTCGGCTTCGCGGACCTTTTGCAGGATCACTTGCTTGGCCGACTGCGCCGCGATCCGACCCATTTCGACCGGCGGCACTTCTTCAACGAAAACGTCACCGACCTGCGGATCTTCCATGTACTGCTTGGCTTGTTCGACGGTGAACTCGGCCTGATAGTTCTCAAGCTCCTCATCCTCGACCACGGTGCGCACACGGGTGAAGGTCGCCTTGCCGGTCTTGCGGTCGATGGACACGCGGATGTCCATCTCGGCGCCGTAGCGACTCTTGGCGGCGCGGGCGAGCGATTCCTCCATCGCTTCGACAACCAGACCGGGGTCGATCATCTTTTCGCGGGCCACGGCCTCGGCAGTCTGCAGCAGCTCCAGCTGGTTGGCTGAGGTAATTGCCATCAGTTCGTCTCCTCTTCGGACCCTTCGGTCTCAATCTCGTCGAAAGCGTTTTCGTTCAGGGCACCGGCGTCCTTGCGCTGGCGCAGCATTTCCTTGATCAGGTCATCGGTCAGGACCAGCTTGGCATCACTCAGCCAGTCGAATTGCAGGCCGATGGTGATCGTCTCGGACCCTTCGGGGATATTGATCAGAACCTCTTCCCCTTCAATCCCGGCCAGTTCCCCTTTGAACCGGCGGCGGCCATCGATCAGTTCAGAAGTTTCGATCTTGGCCTCATACCCCTCGAAAGTCTCGAAATCCTTGAGGCGGGTCAGGGGGCGGTCGATACCGGGGCTGGACACCTCAAGCGTATAGGCGTCAAGGATCGGGTCCTCGACATCCAGGGTGGCGCTGACCGCATTCGAAATCTCGGCGCAGTCATCCACTTCGATGCCGCCTTCGGGTTTGTCAGCCATGATTTGCAGCGTGGTCTGCTTACCACTCATCAGCCGGACACGGACCAGCTCATACCCCAGATCTTCGATCACCGGGGTGATGATCTCGGCAAGTCGCCGGTCGATGGCAGCTTTGGCTATCAGGTCGTTTGTCATCAGGTTCTCTACCCTGTCAGTCGGGCACAAAAAAACGGGCGCGCGGCCCGTCGAATTTTCCGGTGGAGCCTTGGACCGGAAGTCCAACGCACCGCTGTTGAAACTGCATATACGCAGGATGATCCGAGTCTGCAACCCCCGACAGAAGTGTCACCCGAAATTACACGATCCACCACCGTTCAGCGATACGACCGTCGTCCAGAACCGTGCGTCCGGCAATCTGCCGCGGCAATCCCACCGCCCCAGAGACGGCCAGTGCCATATCGGTCTCGGAAGGATAGTAGCGAAGACCGCGCGTACCGCGGATCTCTGACGAATCGGGGAAGGCGGCGACATCGACATAGCCATCACGCAATGCCTCGGCGCGGACACGGGCATCGGGAATAACGATCACTTCGAATGCATCGACCCAACCGGCCTGACCGTCCTTGTAATGCCCCAAAACACGGCGACCCAGGAAATGCCGCCCGTCTTCGGCGCGTTCGACACGGTAGCAACCCGTGCCATTGGCGTTGTGTAGCGGCGTGACGCCTTCGCCATTGCGGGCAATGATAAAACGACTGTCCGCCAAAAGGAATGGAAGGCCCGGATTTGCCTCGGCCAGTTCCAGCCGCAAACGGTTGGCAGTCAATGCCTCGGTATGCCCGACCTCGGCCAATACGGCCGCAACATCTGCGATGTCCAAAAACGCGCCGTCGTGGAACACCGCATCGTTGCGCAGATCAAAGCTCCAGACCCTCGCATCGGCGTCGGTTTGCCAGCCCGTCGCAAGCTCGCCCCGCAAAGTGCCATCCGGGGCGATCTCGGTCAGCGTGTCGAAAACCGCACCGCGCGCCACCTGCTCAAGACTGTCGTCGCGCGGTACGGCCAATCGCAGCGTGCCGCCTTTCTCAGGTT
Source organism: Ruegeria sp. N7 (assembly GCF_056531345.1). Taxonomy (NCBI): domain Bacteria; kingdom Pseudomonadati; phylum Pseudomonadota; class Alphaproteobacteria; order Rhodobacterales; family Roseobacteraceae; genus Ruegeria; species Ruegeria sp. N7. The sequence goes on from NZ_JBQFLR010000007.1 coordinate 44,673, forward strand.
TGTCCGCCAGGGACGCGCCTGTCGCGGCAAGCAGCGCGGCGGCGGCACCCGAGGCAAACAAGGCACGGCGGTCGATGCGTGTCATGCCAAACCCTCCGCTACGCGATCCATGATCCGGATGAGTTCTGCGCTGATCCCGGGTTCAGAAAGCGCATGACCGGCCTGACGTACCATCTTGATCTCGGCATTCGGCCAGCGTTCGCTCAGCGACCAGGCGGCCTGCGGCGGGCAAATCATGTCGTATCGCCCCTGCACGATGTGACCCGGGATATGAGCAATCCGGTCCATTTGATTTAGGATCTGCCCATCCGTTTCCAGGAACGCCTTATTGTAGAAATAGTGATTCTCGAGCCGGGCAAATGTACGGGCGTATTCGCCGGGGCTTTCGCCCACTGATCCGTTCGTGTGGATCGACGCCAGCGCATTTTCCCAGTGCGACCATGCCCGCGCATACAGGGTCTCGGTCGCGCGGTCCCCCGAGAACAGGCGTTTATTGTAGGCGGTGATGGTGTCCTTCAGCTCCACCTCGGGCAACAGTGAGGTAAATTTCTGCCACTGTTCCGGCCAGAAACGTCCCGCTCCGCCGCCATAAAACCAGTCAAGTTCAGCGTCAGTTGCCAGGAACACACCGCGCAGCACCAATCGGCTGACCCGGTCTGGATGCGACTGCGCGTAGATCAACGCAAGGGTCGCGCCCCAGCTGCCGCCAAAAGCAATCCATTCATCAATCTCGAACAGGTCGCGCAACCGTTCAATATCGGCCACCAAATGCCATGTCGTGTTATTTTCAACCGAAGCCGTGGGGCGAGACCGGCCACACCCACGCTGATCAAATAGAATCACCCTGTAGGCCTGTGGATCAAAATAACGCCGCATTGCGGGGCTGCAGCCACCGCCTGGGCCGCCATGCAGGATCACCACCGGTATGCCTTCGGGGTTGCCGCATTGTTCCACATAGATACGGTGCCCGTCGCCCATATCGACCATACGCTGGTCGAACGGATCGATCGGCGGGTACAGATATTGAACTGCGCGCTTTTGGTCCGGGTACTTGTCCATTATGGCCCTATATAGTCCTTAAGCGTAAAAGAGCATACGGAGACAGGAATGCAAGCGCATCCGAACACGGTGGATCCATCCGAGATCGCAAAATTCGAAGCGATGGCGGCGGAATGGTGGGATCCTCATGGGAAATTCAAACCGTTGCACATGCTGAATCCTTGCCGTTTGGATTATATCACACAGCAGATTGCCGGTGAATTCGACCGCGATCTGAAAGCGCGAAATCCGTTCGAAGGGCTGCGCCTGCTGGATATCGGTTGTGGCGGTGGTCTGCTAAGCGAACCCATGGCACGTCTGGGGGCCGAGGTCGTCGGGGCCGATGCCGCCGGAGGCAACCTGCCTGTTGCGCGTATCCATGCCGAGCAATCCGGTTTGGAGATCGACTATCGCCACACCACAGCCGAAGACATGGCCGCCGCAGGTGAGCAGTTCGACGTGGTCCTGAACATGGAAGTGGTCGAGCATGTGGCCGACCCGGAGGGCTTCCTGACCGCCTCGCAAAAATTGCTCAAGCCGGGCGGGCTGCTGATCTGCTCAACCATCAACCGCAACCCGAAATCCTATGCCATGGCCATTTTCGGGGCCGAGGTCGTCATGCGCTGGCTGCCGCGCGGCACGCATGAGTGGAACAAGTTCATCACCCCTGATGAGTTGTTCGACCTGCTGCGTCAGGCCGGGATGGACCCGGTGGACCGCAAGGGGTTCGTCTTCAACCCGATCCTCTGGAGCTGGTCGATCTCGGACCGGGACTTAAGCGTGAACTATGTGACGGCGAGTGTGAAACCGGGCTGAGGGTTATTCCCCTTCCAGCTGTTTTCTCAGATCGCGCAGCACTGGCAGTGTCGACCGAACACGGTCGTCCCCCAACTCTCCGACCACGCGGTTGATCAACGGAGCAATCGAGGAAATCGCCTGATCCCGCGCGCGTTTACCGGCGGGGCTGATCGCGACCATCTTGCGGCGGGCATCGTCCCAGTCGGGGCGGATGTGGATGTATCCGGCCCATTCCAGCTTGGCCAAGGTGTTGGTCATCGCCCCTCGGGTCACGTGGAACGTGTTGGCCAGCTGCGCCGGGCTACGCTCATCCGCGACAAAAGCCAAGTGGTTCAGAACCGAGAAATGCGAGATTTCCATGCCCTTGGGCAGCACCCGGCTAAGCCGGTTCCGCAATAGCTGGTCGGCGGTCAGGATCTCGCTGAACAGCGTGACCGCAAGGGCATTGGTGTCGTCTGTCATTGTTCCGTTCTGTCAGGGTCCGTCGAAGGAACGGCGGTGGTGCAGTGAAGGGACACGTCGCCGTGCCTCAGTCACAGAACTATCATCCAAATCGAAAATGTGAATGCCTGGATCGGTCCCTGCGTCGATCAGCACCTTTCCCCACGGGTCGACGACCATGCTGTGACCGTGAGTATAGCGTGTTTTACCGCCGGTTTTTGGATGTTCCCCTGTTTGGGCCGGGGCCAGCACCCAGCACCCGGTTTCGATTGCACGTGCGCGCAGCAAGGCTTCCCAATGCGCGGCACCTGTGACCGGCGAGAACGCGGCCGGGACGGTCAGAATGCGCGCGCCCGCCTGCGCCAGTGCCGCGTGCAAATATGGAAAGCGGATATCGTAACAGATGGTCAGACCAACCTTGCCGAAATCCGTATCTGCGATAACCGCTTTTTCGCCTGGGCGGTAATTCTTTGATTCGCGGAACGTCTCGGTCTCGGTGACCTGCACATCGAACATATGGATTTTGTCATACCGCGCCACGATCTGACCTTGCGGTCCGATCATAAAGCAACGATTGGCAAAACGACCGTCATTGTCATGAGTCTTGAGCCCCAACGAGCCGATCAGAAGCCATACACCCAGATCAGCAGCCTGTTCGCGCAGGCCCGTCAAAGTGATGTCATCTTCTTCATGTTGTAAAACCGCGCGCTGCCGTGTGGTGCTGGTCGAAACGCAATTCGTAACCTCTGGCGTCAGAACAAAGCGGGCGCCCTGTTCTGCCGCTTCGGCCATCATGCCTCGGACCATCCCGAGGTTTTCTGCCGGATCGTCCGACGAGGTGATTTGCAGCAGCGCGGTTTTCATCAGGCCGCAAGCAGACGGTCAAGCTTGCCCTGACGCTCCAACTCGTACAAATCATCGCAACCGCCGACATGCGTGGCGCCGATGAAAATCTGGGGGACCGTGCGTTTGCCTCCGGCACGTTGAATCATTTCAGGTTTGCGTTTGGGGTGCATCAGCACGTCGATCTCCTTGAACTCGACACCTTTCTGCTTCAGCAGGCGTTTGGCTGCATGACAATACCCGCACAGTGGCGATGTATAGATCTCTACCGACTTCATTTTCCGTTCCCTTCGGATTTCGCGCAATCTTGGGCGAATTAGACATCCTTGGCAACGCGCGCCAGAGCCAACACGAAAATATGATTTGCCCCCGCCGCCTGACAGGCACGAGTGCATGCGGCCAGTGTTGCCCCGGACGTCATCACATCGTCCACCAGCAAAACGTTCCGGCCCGTCAGATGGCGGGCATTTCGGGGGTGAAGGCATATCGCGTCGCCCAAAATCTGTGCCCGCTCGGCAGCTGTTTTGCCGTCCAGTACCGGCGTCTTGTTTTTGCGAATCAACAGATCGGGCACACATTCCAATCCTGTCTCGCGCGCCAGGTTCTGCGCCAACAGCGCTGACTGGTTGTATCGCCTTTTCAGCAATCGAGACCAATGCAAAGGAACCGGAACAATCACCATATCCGGTCGCAACAATGGGCGCCCTGCCTGCACCATCCACTGCGCGGCAGGGCGGGCCAGTTCGGGCCGATCACCATGTTTCAACGCCAGGATCAGTGACCGCGCCTTGCCGTCATACAAAAGCGCGGCGCGGCCTGCCCTCCAGGGGCGCGCGGTCTTCAGGCAATCATCGCACTCGGTCCGAAACTCGTCCTGCCCCCCGATCAGGGGCAGACCGCAACTTTCACAGACCGTGCCGCCAATGAATGGCGTTTCCCGCCAGCATGGACCACACAGGCCAAAATCGGACTCGGTCAGGTCGCCGCACCCCATGCAACGTGGTGGATAAATCAGCGCAAGTGCGGTTTGAATCCGTTGCGCGATGCGATACTTGCCAGCTATGAAACTGCCCGAACCCACTGCACCCTCACTTTTTGACCGTGCCGCCATTCTGCGTCATCGCAGCCGCGTGCAGGATGACGCCCTTTTTCTGCACCGCGCCGCGATGGACGAGGTTCAGGATCGGCTCTCCATGGTTAACAAAACCTTTACGGCGGCAGCGATCGTGACCGCATACCCGCAGCTTTGGACGGACGCGTTTCCCGAAGCCTCGATCATTGCGGATGACGACGTGCTGGCACTGCAACCCGGCGTACATGACCTTGTGATCCACGCCATGACACTGCACTGCGCAAACGATCCGGTGGGCCAGTTGATCCAATGCCACCGCGCGCTGAAACCCGACGGGTTGTTGCTGGTTGTTTGTCTGGGCGGCGAAACGCTGCACGAATTGCGCGCGGCGTTGGGTCAGGCCGAGATTGACGTTACCGGTGGCCTCAGCCCCCGCATCGCCCCGATGGCCGGGTTGCGAGACATGGGCGGTTTGTTGCAGCGGGCAGGTCTGGCCTTGCCAGTCGCAGACTCGGTGCCGCTCACGGCTGAGTACCGTGACATCTGGCACCTGATGCACGATCTGCGGCATATGGGTGAGGCCAATGCGTTATCCGGGCGACTGAAACACCCGACCAAACGCGCAGTATTTGAGGCCGCGCAAAACATCTACGCGTCTCATTTCACCACAGAGTCGGGACGTCTGGCAGCCACGTTCGAACTGATCTGCCTGACCGGATGGTCCCCCCACGACAGTCAACCCAAACCACTGCGTCCTGGGTCGGCGCAAGCACGTTTGGCTGACGCCTTGCGCACGGACGAGGGCAAACTGCCCGATTGACGCGCGACCAAATCCCCTTATTTCAGGCCCTAACGCAAGAAATTCAGGAAGCCTCATATGTTTGATGCCACGCGACCCGCTCACGCTCCTACGGATCACCCCAAGATCAGGATGGGGCGCGTCGGCATATTGCTGGCCAATCTGGGCACGCCGGACGACTACACATATTGGCCGATGCGCCGATATCTGAATGAGTTTTTGTCGGACCAGCGTGTCATCGATTATCCAAAGTGGAAATGGCAACCGATTCTACAGGCGATCATCCTGACCAAGCGACCTTTCAGTTCCGGCGAGGCTTACAAATCGATCTGGAACCAGGAAAAAGGCGAAAGCCCGCTGATGACCATCACCAAGGACCAGACCGCCAAGCTAAGCCAGACGATGCACGCACGATACGGTGATCAGGTCATGGTCGATTTCTGTATGCGTTACGGCAACCCGTCGACCAAATCCAAAGTGCGCGCGATGGTAGCGGCAGGGTGCGATCGCATCTTGTTTTTTCCGCTTTACCCTCAATACGCTGGCGCAACGACGGCCACCGCCAACGACCAGTTCTTTCGCGCACTGATGGACGAAGCCTGGCAGCCCGCGACGCGAACCGTTCCGGCCTATTTCGATGAACCCATCTATATCGATGCGCTGGCACAGTCTGTTGAACGCGCATACGAGGCTATGGAGACAAAGCCCGACATTCTTGTCTGCTCATATCACGGGATGCCCGAGCGGTATCTTCAGCAGGGCGATCCCTATCACTGCCAATGCGCTAAAACGACGAGGCTGTTAAAGGAGCGGCTGGGCTGGACAGATGATCAATTGGTATCGACCTTCCAGTCGCGCTTCGGCCCCGAAGAATGGTTGAAACCTTACACGGTGGATCACGTGGCCGACCTGGCGAAGCAAGGCAAAAAGAACATTGCAGTTATTGCCCCGGCGTTTTCTGCTGACTGCATCGAAACGCTTGAAGAGATTAACGAAGAAATCAAAGAAAGCTTCGAAGATGCAGGCGGGGAGGCGTTTACCTATATATCATGCCTTAACGATGACGACGCCCATATCGCGGCACTTGGAAAAGTGATCGAAGACAATCTGTGCGGGTGGCTGGAGTAAAGCGTTTACAGAACGCAACCCGCATTTCCTATGAGAACGTTAGGCTCGGCTTGATACTGGCCTGTCAGTATCCCCCGGCGCGCAACAGGCTTGAAGACCTGTTGGAATTAAAAAAGGCGGTGGATTGCTCCACCGCCTTTTTCATGAATTCCGTGTCGGATTAGCTTGCAGCAACAGCAGCAGCAACAACGACCAGCAGGATCAGCGGCAGCAGAATGCCCTGCGACGAACCCTGAGTTTCTTCAACAACAACTGGTGCTTCAACAACCGGCTCTTCCAGGTTGCCAGCATATGCAGTCGAAGCTGCTGCAGTCAGAGCTGCGGCGAGAACGAGTTTCTTCATATTAACCTCCAGAATTTGCACGGCTCCAATATCCAGAGCCGCACATCTAAGACTTACCTCGTAGTTTTTTCTAATCAGCATTAGAGCGGGAATGCAATTGCAACTTGACCGGTGAGCGGGTTCGTACACGAAAATGTCGTCAAATTAGCAACACTTGCGTGCCAACCTTCGCCATCGAAAACAGCTCGGCGATGTCTTCGTTGAAAAGGCCGATGCAGCCGTTCGAAGATCTTCGGCCGATTTTGCGTGTATCGTGCGTCCCGTGAATGCGATAATACTTCCAGCTTAGGTATAAAGCGTGTGTTCCCAATGGGTTATCAGGACCCGGAGGAATGTAGTCCGGCCATTCCGGATTTCTCTTCTTCATCGACGGCGTCGGAGACCAGCTTGGGCCTTCGACCTTGCGGATCACACTGGTGCGCCCGCGCCGGGTGAGTTCTTCGGTCAGCGGAACCGACGACGGGTACAATTTATAGACTGTTTGGTCATCCGACCAGTAATGCAGCGCTCTTGAGACGGTGTCGACCAGTATGGCGCCATTTCTGGTGTTCGAGAAATACGGTTGCCAATCCAATGCCCGGAACCCGGATACGTTGCGTCGAACTGCCGGTTCGGTTTCGGGTGCAGGGCGCAGCGGGTCACCCGGGATATATTGCGCCAGTGCCGGTGTAGCCAGAGTGGCGGTAGCCCCTGCCAGAAACCCCCTGCGGGTGGGCGAATGAATGCGCTTTTTGACCATGACGACGGGTCCTGTGTTTAGGTGAGGTCTGAAATCAGAGGCATTCTATTGCCAGAATGCTTCAGTCGCAAACCAAACCGGCAGAATCACGCAAGTTGTGGCCATTGCGCGTTTGCTCAGAACAAGCAGGCGCGCTATGCCCTGTTGTGATACAATAATCAGGTCGAACATGACGCGCATCGTTTCTTTACTGTTGATTTGCTTTGTCGCACTTGCGGCATGTACCAACACTGGCTCAACCACTCTGGGATCTGATGGTCGCCCATTGCCGACCGTGTACAAGATCCGCGGCAATCCGGAAAAGCTGCAGTTCCGCATGCTTGATTCGGTCAATGCTTTGCGTCAGGCACAGGGGTTGCAGCCCGTACAGCTGAACGCGCAGCTGAACGCAGCGGCAGCGACACATTCAAAGGATATGTCGCGGCAGAACCGGCCCTGGCACTTTGGGTCAGACGGTTCATCACCAATCGACCGGGCAGCGCGTGTCGGCTATTTCGGAACGTTCCTGGGGGAAGCCATTTCCGAAACCTACGAGACCGAGACGGAAACACTTGCCGCATGGATGCAGGAACCTGGACCAAGGTCTGTCATCATGGACGCCAAAGCCACCCAAATGGGATTCGCCTGGCATCAGGAAGGCGGTGGTAAAATCTGGTGGACGCTGGAAATGGGAACCGGTGGTTGATCCGGTCAAATGAAAAGAAAAAAGCCCCCGGTTTTCGGGGGCTTTTTTTGTTAATCAGGCGGCTTGCATAGACTGCGCCTCAGTCAGGATCGCATAGAGCTTTACCGGATCAGGGTTCGCCCGGAGCTTGGTGCAAACCGAAGTATCCCGCAATGTGCGAGACACCAGCGCCAGAGCTTTGAGGTGATCAACACCCGCCTCTTCCGGTGCAAACAGCGCGAAGGCGATGTCCACAGGCTGGCGATCAACCGAACCGAAATCGATGGGCTTCTCAAGCATGACAAAAACACCTGAAACCGAATCAAGATCGGGCAGGCGCGCATGCGGCAGCGCCACACCATGGCCGACACCGGTCGGTCCAAGGCTTTCCCGCTCCAGCAGGAAATCAACCGCTTCCTGAGGATCGATGCCCAGCGTCGCCGCGGCAACGTCACCGATTTCCTGAAACAGCCGCTTCTTGCTGGAAGCCGCGGACAATACACGCACCGCTTCGGGCTTCAGTATGCTCGAAAGCTCCATGATCACGCTCCATGGCACGCACCCGCATCAGCGGGTGCAGCCCCGTATCCTTGCCTGTTACGGATCAATCCAGCCGATATTACCGTCTTCGCGACGATAAACGACATTCAATCCGTCCTTGTTTTCATTTCTGAACACCAGTACTGGCGCACCGGCAAGTTCCATTTGCATAACGGCCTCTCCAACGCTCAAAGATGGGATTTTTGTTTCCATCTCAGCCACAATCATTGGCTGAAGCGATTCGGGTTCTTCGACCGACTCCGATTCATTAGAAGCGAGGATATAAGAGGACGCCCCAAAGAGTTCAACCGGTTCGGCCCGATCCTTGTGGTGGTCCTTCAGGCGGCGCTTGTAACGACGCAACTGTTTTTCCATTTTATCACAGCATGCCTCAAATGCCGCGTAGATCTCGGTTGCATGGGCCTTGGCCTGCGCCGTCAGGCCAGTGGACAGGTGCACCGTTGTTTCGCATACATATTCATGCGCCGAACGGGAAAAGACGACGTTGGCATCCGTAGGCCGCTGCGCATACTTGCCCACGACCTCATTCAGTTCGGTCTGCACGTGTGTCTGCAACGCCGCACCGATGTCGATCTGTTTTCCGCTGATTTGGTAACGCATGTGATCTCCTTCACAATTCACACCCATTCTGACGCCGCAAACGCGACGAGCTTGTTTTTATCGGGTGGGGGGTAGAGACATTTTCCGCGGTTGCCTTGTTTCCAGCCCTTCGAAGAAGGGACATCGAGATCCAGACTGGAACCGGGTAAATGCCATAAGCCAATTGAGGCAAGAGACGAGGGAAGAGTCAATCAAAACAGATGTGTATATACGCGATTTCCGCCATGCAATTGGCACAACTCCGCGCAAGGTTATGAAATGCGGAAATTCTCGCCCAGATAGACGCGGCGCACATTCTCGTTTTCGACAACCTCATCAGGTGTGCCGGACATCAAAACCTGACCGTCATGCAGGATATAGGCCCGGTCGACAATTTCCAGCGTTTCCCGGACGTTGTGATCGGTGATCAGCACACCAATACCGCGTTTTTTCAAATCCGCGACCAGATGGCGAATATCCCCGACACTAATCGGGTCAACGCCTGCAAACGGTTCATCCAGCAGCAGGTATTTGGGGTCTGCGGCCAAACAGCGCGCGATCTCAACACGGCGGCGCTCGCCGCCTGACAACGCCAGAGCCGGGGCCCGGCGCAAGTGTTCGATCGAGAAGTCAGACAACAGCTCTTCCAAACGCTCTTTGCGCTTATGCGCATGAGAGACCGTGATATCCAGAACGGCAGCAATGTTGTCCTCGACGCTCATGCCGCGAAAGATCGACATCTCCTGCGGCAAATAGCCGATCCCCATCCGTGCCCGCCGGTACATCGGCAAAGTAGTCACATTCTGGCCGTCGATCGTGACTTTTCCCGCCTCTGGGAACACAAGGCCCGCAACTGAATAGAACGTTGTGGTTTTACCAGACCCGTTCGGCCCCAGCAGCGCCACCACTTCGGACCGACCCAACGTCATCGAAACATCGCGGATCACCGTCTTTTTTTTGTAGGACTTCCGCAGCTTCTCGATGCGCAGCCCGGAACTGCCCTCGGTCAGTTTCAGATCGGGACGCGCCATCAGTTGTTTCCCTGCTGCAAGATCGTTTTGACCCGCCCGGTCATTGTCGCAGTGCCCGATGTCAGGTTGGCGTTCATCTGATCGCCACTGATGATGCTGGGGCCCTGTGTCAGAAGGACATTGCCCTTCATGACAATCTCACCCGAGCCGATCTTGTATTCAGCCCAGTCGCCTTCCGCTGCATCCGGCGGGCTGACCAGAACCACATTCTCGGTGGCCTCCATTCGCTCGATCGCCGAGCGTTCCTGATTGTAGATAACCAGCACGCGTTCGGCTGTCAGTCGCATTTCACCCTGTACGACGATGACATTCCCGATGAACTCGGCCGATCCGTCCTCTTGATTGACGTTCAGGGTTTCCGATGTCACCTCGACCGGCAGGCTCGGATCGGCATTCGCGGACCCAAAAGCCACCTGCGCCTCTTGCGCAGTCACGGGCGCGGCGCCCGCGATCAAGGCGAGGCACAAAGGAACAAATCGAAAATCGAACACAAGTTATCTTTCTGCTTTTTCAGGCTCGTATACCAGCTTCACACCATCTGTAAAAACAATATGGACCGGCCCGTCCGTTTTTTCAGTGCCAAAGGTCATACGCCCCGCGGAAAAGTTACCGATCGGACCGGTTCCGTTCACCTGCCCCGGCGTATCGCCCCGGACTTCGTCCAACGAGGTATTGAGCAGATCCGTCGTGACCTTGAGCCCATCCGCCGTGGTGATGACCACGTCACCAACAAAGGTTGCTGTTCCACTATCCGGACGGATCAGGCCGGAATTCGAATCCAGCGTAATTGTGCCGCCATTGAGCAGCCCAAAGCGGCCGCGAAACTCGGAAGCGGTCGGAACCGACGCCTCGGTGCCCTGCGTGGCTTGCACCGCCTCGATGTGCACGGTCTCTCCCTTGCGGGTCGTTCCGCGGTAATCCGGCCGCGTTACCACCTGTTGTGCCAGTCTCTCATCAATGTCTTTCTGCGCGAAAGGCACGGAAACGTTTGTTTCGATACTGCGGGACAGCAGGAATACCGTGGACAACATCACAATAGCCGCAAGCGGCAACAGCACCTTCAGGAACTGCACCATGCGGGAATACCTGTCCACTTCAGCCTCCCTCAGCCCAGACCGACGCGCAGGCAGTCGTGGATATGAAGCAGCCCCAAAGCCTGACCTGATGTCGCCTCGTCAACCACGAAGAGCGAGGTGATCTTACGGTCATTCATGATTGCTACCGCTTCTTCCGCCAACGCATCCGGGGATATGGTTGTGGGGTTGGGGGTCATGACCTGCTCGGTCGTTTTGTTCAGCAGCCCATCCATGTGGCGCCGCAAGTCACCGTCTGTAATGATCCCTGCCAATTGACCCTGCGGGTCTGTTACGCCAGCAACACCAAACCCCTTCTGGCTGATTTCGATCAGCGCATCGCTCATCGGAGTATGTGCCGCAATCAGAGGCAGGGCCTCTCCGACATGCATCAGATCCTGTACTGTGCTCAGCCGAGCACCCAGTTTGCCGCCGGGATGGAAGGCACGGAAATCCTCGGGCCGGAAATCGCGGTATTTCATGAGGGCAATCGCCAGTGCATCCCCCATGGCAAGGGTCAGCGTTGTGGAGATCGACGGCACCATACCAAAACCGCAGGCCTCGCCCATCGACGGGATCAGAAGATGTACATCGGCCTGTTTCATCAATGTGCTGTCAGGTTTGCTGGACAATCCAATCAGCGGAATGCCAAAGCGGCGCGTAAAGGCCAGCAGATTGGCAAGTTCCGGTGCCTCGCCCGAATTCGAAATCGCCAAAACCACATCACCCTTGGAGACCATGCCAAGATCACCATGGCTGGCCTCGGCCGGATGCACGAAATAGGCAGGCGTTCCGGTGCTGGCCAGCGTGGCCGCAATCTTGTGACCTATGTGGCCTGACTTGCCGATACCGCTGATTATGATGCGCCCGGTGGCCTGAAGGATCAGCTGCACGGCTTCAGCAAAATGCGCGTCCAGACTGTCGGCAAGTACGTCCAGCGCGCGGGCTTCGTCAGTCACCACCTGACGGGCGGTTTTCAGGAATGCTTCGGTATCGGTCATGAGTGCGCAAAGATATCCGTTTCGGGCCAACCGGCGAGGTCCAGTTTCGCACGCATCGGTAGGAAGTCAAAACAGGCCTGCGCCATTTCAGTCCGATCCTCGCGAGCCAGCCGAATGTTCAGCGCATCGCGCAGCTGATGCAGATAAAGAACGTCAGACGCAGCATAATCCAATTGAGCGTCCGTTAATGAGGTTGCGCCCCAGTCGCTCATCTGTTGCTGTTTGGAAATATCGACACCGATGAGTTCCTGACACAGGTTCTTGAGCCCATGCCGGTCGGTATAGGTCCGCACCAGGCGGCTGGCAATCTTGGTGCAATAAACCGGCGCGGCCAGAGCACCAAATGTATGGTACATAGCGGCGATGTCGAAGCGCCCGAAATGGAACAGCTTCAGAATGTCAGGGTTTTCCAGCATGGCACATAGGTTCGGCGCCTCAGTCTGGCCTTTTTCCACCTGCACGATATGGCTGTTGCCGTCACCACCCGACATCTGAATCACGCACAAGCGGTCCCGATGTGGGTTCAGACCCATGGTTTCACAGTCAATGGCCACAACAGGGCCCAGATCCAGCCCGTCCGGCAGGTCGTTTTTGTACAAATGGTTCGCCACCCGACTATTCCTTTGTGCGGTATCGCCTCCGAGATAGGCGGTTTGGTCCATAAACTCAACGCCGTCCAAAAGTCACGGGCAAATCCCCGCAACAAGATTGACAATATCCTCATGGGGGGGATAGGGATACATCATGACAAATGTACCCCGCGAGTCGCATCCGCATATCACGGCAAGGCTGAAACGGGCCCACGGGCATCTGGCAAAGGTCATTGCCATGCTTGAAGGTCAGGCGCCCTGTTCTGACATCGCCCAACAGCTGTTTGCCGTTGAAAAAGCGGTCACCAACGCCAAGCGCGCCTTGATCCATGATCACATCGACCATTGCCTGTCTTCCGATGGCGATAGCGGCGGGATCGAGGATTTCAAAGCCATTACGAAATACCTCTGAACCATGCTGAGCATTCTAAAAAACCGGACCTACCGCCACCTGTTTGCTGCCCAGATCGTCGCCCTGACCGGAACCGGGCTGGCCACAGTCGCGCTTGGGCTGCTGGCCTTTGATCTGGCCGGAGACGCTGCTGGCCTTGTGCTGGGCACCGCGCTAACGATCAAGATGGTGGCCTATGTCACCGTGGCCCCCCTGGCCGCTGCATTTGCCGAGCGGCTGGACCGTCGGAAAATGCTGGTTCTTCTGGACCTGATCCGCGCCGCAGTCGCTGTATGCCTGCCTTTCGTGACCGAGGTCTGGCAAATCTATGTGCTGATCTTCGTGCTACAATCCGCCTCGGCGGGCTTTACGCCCGCCTTTCAGGCAACGATCCCGGACGTGTTGCCGGACGAAAACGAATATACCCGCGCTTTGTCACTGTCACGTCTTGCCTACGACATGGAAAGCCTGCTGAGCCCGATGTTTGCCGCGGCTCTTCTGTTGCTGGTCAGCTTCAACAGCCTGTTCTGGGGCACAGCGCTGGGATTTGTTGCTTCGGCATTGCTGGTGGTCTCGGTCGTCCTGCCCTCGCCCAAGCCCAGCAAACCACGCGGAATCTATGACCGCACGACACGCGGAATTCGCATCTATCTGAAAACGCCCCGGCTGAGGGGGCTGCTTGCGCTTAATTGGAGCGCCGCAGCGCTGAGTTCGATGGTAATCGTCAACACAGTGGTCATCGTGCGGGCCACCCTTGGCCTGTCAGAAAGCGCCGTGGCCATTGCACTGGCCGGATTTGGCGGCGGGTCGATGCTGGCGGCGTTTACTCTGCCCCGACTGCTGAATCGGATTGAGGATCGCAAGGTTATGCTGTCCGGAGCCATTCTTGCGTCGGGCGCTATGGCCGTCGCCTCGGTTCTGACCGCGACGATCCCGCTTACGCTGGGTGTCCTTGCCGTTTTTTGGGCTTTTACTGGCTTTGGATATTCTACAACCCTTACGCCTTCGGGTCGTTTGTTGACCCGTTCCGCCCATCCCGAAGACCGCCCCGCTGTCTTTGCTGCACAGTTTACTCTGTCACACGGCTGCTGGCTGGTGCTGTATCCGCTGGCTGGGTGGATAATGACCGTTTATGGGCCGACTGTTGCGCTCGGCAGTATGTCTATTCTGTCCGTGGCAGGCGTGATTGTGGCAGTCAGCCTTTGGCCGCGTGACGATCAGGAACCGGTTGTTCACACTCACCCCGATCTGCCAGCCGATCATCCGCATCTGGCCGGGGCGGGCCCGCACGCGCACCCGATCATAATCGACGACCTGCACCCACGCATACCGCGTGAGCCTTGAGAAAGGATGTCCATCTGATCTAAACCCGGACTTACCGCAAACCGGAGCCCCAATGGACCAGCTTGACCGCCGTATCATCGCCGCCCTGCAAGCCAATGCACGTGCCTCGACCACGCAGATCGCGGCCTCGCTGGGTGTGGCCCGCACGACTGTGCATGAACGGATCAATCGTCTGGAACATCGCGGCGTAATCACCGGATACACCGTGCGCCTTGGGTCCACGGAAGACACGCCCAAAGTGCAGGTCATCGTCATGCTGGAAGTGCAGCAGAAGGAAACCAACCGGATCCTTAAACGGCTCGAGGCTTATCCCGAGGTCAAACTATGCCTGTCGATCAATGGTGAATTCGATCTGATGCTGACCGCAGATGCCCCGAGGCTGGAGGATCTGGACATTCTGGTGGACGATCTGGCGAAGATCCCCGGCGTCCTGCGCACCAATACAAGCGTTGTTTTCGGGCGCAGGATCGACCGAAACTGAGGCTGCGATAACTCTCTGTAAACCGATCGGCGGCTAGCTTGGCCGGGAACACCAGAATCCCGGACCGGCAGAATGCCAATTCGCAGAATACCAATTGCTTTCATGATACTGCATGTGCTGTTGGCGCAGGTGGGTTCTGCCATGCACGCAGCACCGACAGGCGGGCTTTGTGATCAGGCCGCGCGCCGTGCGGCACTGTCCGAAGATGTTCCGCTGGACGTGCTGCGCGCCATAACTCGCGTTGAAACCGGGCGAACAGTCGACGGGCTGTTGCAGCCCTGGCCCTGGACAATAAATGCCGAAGGTCAGGGGTATTGGTTCAAGTCCGAGGCCGAGGCCAAGGCCTATGTTTTCAAAATTTTCAAAGCGGGCTCTCGCAGCTTTGACGTCGGGTGTTTCCAGGTCAATTATCGCTGGCATGGTAAGGCCTTCCGCTCGATCGATGCGATGTTTGAGCCGGATGCGAACGCAACCTACGCCGCCCGCTTCCTGAAAGACCTTTATTTCGAACTTGGTTCGTGGCCTGCTGCGGCCGGGGCGTATCATTCCCGCACGAATGCTCTGGCCGAGGCTTATCGTGGTCGGTTCCAGACAGTGATGGCTCAATTGGACAACCCGCCCTCGCACGGGTTTTCTGGCAAGTCACGCGATCCGTTCACAAGGGCCGGAACGCCCTTGATTCCGGTGCTAGTGGCTTCACCCGCCACCACTGCCTTGGGCTCTCTGGTCCCGACCAATAGCACAGCAACTGCTTTCATCCCTTTCAATTAGGAAACCTGCGTGCCCCAGATTGACATCCGGTCCCTGTTTTCGCCCACTGTCCTGTTGGCACTGGCGCTGATGACCGTCATCGTCATGATGATCCTGCCCATGCCTGCCTGGGTGCTGGATGTGGGGCTAGCCGCCTCTTTCGCGCTGGCCATCCTGATTTTCACTCTGACGCTGTTCATCGAACGTCCGCTGGATTTCTCGTCCTTCCCAACGATCCTGCTGGCATCGCTGATGCTGCGCCTGTCGCTGAACGTCTCGTCGACCAAACTGATCATCGGTCAGGGGCATACTGGACCCAACGCAGCTGGTGACGTGATTGAAGGGTTCGCCAATTTCGTCATGGGCGGCAGCATCTTTCTGGGTCTTGTGGTTTTCGGCGTACTGCTGATCGTGAATTTCATGGTCATCACCAAAGGGGCCGCCCGTATGGCCGAGGTCGGCGCGCGCTTTGCCTTGGACGGGATGCCGGGCAAGCAGCTTGCCATCGACAGCGACATGTCAGCCGGGGCCATCGACCATCAGCAAGCCAAGGAACGGCGGGAACGCGAACAGCAGGAAACGACATTCTTCGGCTCGCTCGACGGTGCGTCGAAATTTGTCAAAGGTGATGCCGTTGCTGGCCTTCTGATCACTCTTTTGAACCTTGTTATGGGTTTGGTCATGGGGGTGATCGTGCACGGAATGCCGGTGGCTTCGGCGTTCGAGACTTATGCAATCCTGACCGTCGGTGATGGTCTGGTCTCGCAGATCCCCGCGGTTATCATCTCGATTGCCTCTGCATTGCTGCTGGCGCGCGGCGGAACACAGGGTGCCACCGACAATGCCATTTTCTCCCAACTTGGGCGTCATCCGGCTGCGCTGTCTACCGTGGCGGTTCTTATGGTCCTGTTTGCGCTGGTGCCCGGCCTGCCTTTCCTGCCGTTCATCCTCGGTGCAGCTGTACTTGGTTATGCGGCCTACAGAATTCGGAAAAAGCAGAAAGAAACAGATCCGTCATTGCATTCGCAGGCGACCGAAACCGAGGTGTCGGTCTCGCAGGCTATTGGTGATATTCTGGACCTAGATGACGTGCACCTTGAATTCGCACCCGATCTGGTAAGCTTGGTTTTGAATCCCGGAACTGGGTTGGATGCCCGCATTGCCAATATGCGCAACTACGTGGCGTCTACCTTCGGATTGATCCTGCCCGAAATTCGCCTGACTGATCGAGCCGACCTGCCAACCGGAACCTACGTGATCAAGGTTCAGGGGGTCGAACAGGCGCGCGGCGTTCTGAACCCCGATCTGGTTCTGGCTCTGGTTCAGGACGGGTTCGATCTGTTGCCCGAAGGCAATGACGTGACCGAGCCGGTTTACGGCGCGCCTGCCCGCTGGATCCTGCCCAAACATCAGGAGGACGCAGCGCTGAACGGGGCCACTATCGTCTCACCGCCCGAGATCCTGGCCACGCATCTGCTAGAGATTATCAAGCAGAACTTCTCGCGCTTGCTGACGTTGAAATCCCTGCGCCGCCTGCTGACCGAAATGACCCGCCTGAGCGACCCAGTTCGGGCTGAGGCAAACCGCAAGTTGCTGGATGAATTGATCCCCGACAAAGTGCCAATGGACACATTGCACGCCGTTCTGCGACTGCTTCTGGAGGAACGGGTTTCGATCCGGAACATGGCCCTGATCCTTGAAAGCGTTGCCGAAGCACGGCTGACAACCACCCAGCCTGAAGGCATCTGCGAATTGGTGCGCCAGCGTCTCGGATTTCAACTGGTCGCCGATATGAAGCGTGAGGATGGCTCGATCCCGCTGATCCAACTGGCCCCCGAGTGGGAGGAAACGTTCACCACCTATCAGGTCGACGCGCCCAGCGCCGGACTGGATGTCGCGCTACCGCCGAACCTGTTTAACAAGCTGGCCGACGGCATGGTCAGCAGTATCGCCAGATCTGCTGATAACGGTTTGTTTCCTGCTGTCGTGACCTCGACCCGGCGACGCCGGTTGTTGCGTACGATCATGCATGCGCGCGGCGTTCCAAACCCGGTCCTTTCTTTTGAGGAAATCGGGTTGGAAGCCAAACCCGCGCTGGTAGGAACTGTTCCCGCGTGATCGCTCTGCCGCCAGAATTGTTGACGCAGCTGGCCGAACCGCTCTGGCAGGCCTTTGCGGTTTTTCTGCGCGTCTCTGCTTTGGTTTCGCTGCTGCCTGCTTTCGGCGAGCGCAGCATTCCAACACGGATGAAACTGGGGATATCCGTCGCCTTTACCCTGATCATTTTTCCGGCAACCCAACCATTGGACCTGTCTCTCAACCTGTGGACGCTGGGGCGGTTGGTTGGGACAGAAATCCTGATTGGGCTGGCGCTTGGAACCGGGCTGCGGCTGTTTGTTTTGGCGCTGCAAACCGCCGGATCCATTGCCGCGCAATCCACGTCATTGTCGCAATTGCTGGGTGCGGCGGCCACTGATCCTGTTCCGGCAATGGGATACCTGCTAACGATCGCGGGGCTAACGCTTGCCGTCATCATGGGCTTGCACGTACGGGCCGCGCAATTCCTGATCCAGAGTTATGCCCTATTCCCCATGGGGTTGGTGCCAAGCTCGGCAGATTTGTCCTATTGGGGTGTGCGACAAATCTCACGCAGCTTTGGGTTGGCCTTCTCGCTGGCAACGCCATTCGTCATCGCCTCGTTGATCTACAATCTTGCACTTGGGGTTATCAACCGGGCCATGCCGCAATTGATGGTCGCCTTCGTGGGCGCGCCAGCAATAACATTTGCCGGGCTGTTTCTGCTGTTTACGGGCGCACCATTGATCCTCTCTGTTTGGTCTGACGCGCTGATTGCCTTCTTCATGAACCCGATCGGAGGCCAGCGATGAGCGGTGCCGATGACGACAGCGACAAGTCATACGAGCCGACGCCGCAAAAGCTCCAGAAAGCCCGTGAAAAGGGTGAAGTTCCCAAGTCCAACGACTTGTCGGTTGTTGCGGCATATACCGGACTGCTGATCGCATTGTTGGCGGCAGGGCAGTACGCCGTCGCGCAATTGGGAACTCTGTTCATGGTCCTGATCGACCAATCCGACCAGATCGCGAACCTTCTGAAAATGGGACCTGCGACAGCGACGGTTGCCGGAATTCTGAGTGGCGCGGTGACACCCATTGCCGTGCTTTTCTGCCTGCCCGCGGTGGCCGTTCTGCTAAACCTGATTGCCCAACGCACGCTGGTGTTCGCCCCCAGCAAACTGAATCCAAAGCTTTCGCGGATTTCCCTTGTTTCGAATGCCAAAAACAAGTTCGGGCGCGGTGGCTTGTTCGAGTTCGCCAAGAGCGCAACCAAACTGGCGATTTACAGCCTGTGCCTCGCACTTTTCATCAAGTCGAATCTGGCCGAAATTCTGTCTGCCAGCGCGGCCCCGGCAAAGTCATCCATACTGCTGATGATGAACCTGTTGTTTCGCTTCCTGTTCATTGTGGTTGCCATCGCACTCGGCATCGGCGTTATCGACTTTCTGTGGCAATACGCCGAGCACATGCGCAAGAACCGCATGTCGCGCAAAGAGATCCAGGATGAAACTAAGGACGCCGAAGGCGACCCGTATGTAAAGCAACACCGCCGTCAACGTGCACAGGAGATCGCCTCGAGCCAGATGATGGCAGATGTTCCGGGCGCGGATGTTGTTATCGTAAACCCCACCCATTTTGCCGTTGCACTGAAATGGACCAGGGCTACTGGCAGCGCACCTGTTTGTGTTGCCAAAGGTGTGGATGCAGTAGCCGCTTCCATCCGTTCTGCTGCGGCTCAGGCCGGCGTTCCGATCCGCTCGGATCCTCCGACGGCGCGTGCGCTTCACGCAACTGTCGACATCGGGCAGGAGATCTCCGAAGAACATTTTCGCCCCGTTGCCGCTGCAATCAGGTTCGCCGAAGCGATGCGGAAACGTGCAAAGGAGCAGATCCGATGAAGGACACTCAGTTAAGCGAGCTGGACAAAATAGCCGACGTCGCTTTCCAGAAGCAATTTCAGACACTCCGCCCAATCCTCGAGGCCGAGGCCAGAATTCAGAACCAATTGGCGAAACTGGATCATCAGCTTGACCAGGTGCGCAAAGCCAGCGGTTGGACAGAAGGATATCAGATATCGGGGGCCGACATTCTTTGGAATGGCTGGGAATCTGCCACGCGCCGCGCGTTGAACATGCGACTTGCCCAAACGCGCGCTCAGAAACTGGCCGGTCTGGAGGCGCTCAGAATTGCATTTGGCCGCAAACAAGCCGTCGCAACCCTGCGGGAGCAGCAGCTGAAAAGCCATCGGCAGGCCGTTGCCCGAAAGCAAACCCGTTAATGCTGACCGGATCCGTGCCGTGAAGCGACCTTCGTCAGGTATCTTGACGGTTCACGCTCATGATCAGCACTTTTGAAACATCTTCACCCAGCTCTTTTTTCGCCACTTCCAACAAGGACTTACGCAAGACATCCAGATTCCGGGATTCTGTGAACGTCCCATCAAATCCCCCGGTATTTGCGTGATCAAACAGAACCTGAAGAAAGCCATCCCGCAACTTGGGCTCAATGGAATAAAAAGTTTCTTCAATTGCTGTGTTCGCCTCAAGGCTGAGGGACAAAGTGACCATCGCTTCGATTTCGTCATCCCCAACCACCGGAACGACAAAATGCTTGGTCAACTTTAGATACCCATAGGCTGGCTTTTTTTCCTTGGACTTTTCAGACTTCTCGTGACCGGCCTTCTCTTCTTTTGCCACTTCTTTTTCGGCGGCTGTTTTGTCGGGCTTGCCCGAAGGTGACAGAAACAGCCCGGCACCGACACCCGCACCCAGGCCGACAATCAGGAGAACGACTGGAACCAGTTTTGCAATCACGGTCGCACCTCAGAATGGCAAGAGTGAATCAAGAACTTGCTGGCCGTATCGGGGTTGCTGGACATCCGTAATCTGACCTCTTCCACCATAAGACACCCGCGCAGAGGCGATCTTGTCGTAGGTAACTTCGTTTTGACGCGAGATATCCTGAGGGCGGACATACCCGGCCACCAAAAGCTCGCGCAGTTCAAAATTGACCCGCAACTCCTGCGAGCCGGAAATCGAAAGAACCCCGTTCGGCAGAACATCCAAAACCGTCGCGGCGACACGCAGGGTTAGTTTCTCGTTTCGCCTCACAGATCCCCGCCCGGAACTTGTGGAATCCGCTTCGATGGACACGGCTTCATCCAGCGATGCCCCGTCAGGTAAGTGTTTTTGCACGCGCTGGGGCAAACCAAAGAGGCCAGGAACCTCAAGGTTTTCCGAGCCTGATCTGGACCGTCTGGTGTTGTTTGATATCTCAGCTTTTTCATCCAACTCGATGACTACAGTCAGAATGTCACCTTTCTTGATCGCCCGCTGATCGCCCAGCAAGGATTGCTGCCCTCCGCTCCAAAGAGATGAGCGGTCAACGGTGCGTTGTGGTTGCGTGTGCAAAGGCAGACCCGGCCACAGCATGGCAACCTGCTCGGGAGATTCTTCGTTTGGTGTAAAACTCGGGGGCTTGCCAAGATGATCCAGACGACCACACGCGGCCAAAGACAAAGCTATGAGAAGGAGAGTTTTCGACAGTCCGGTCATTACTTAACCTCGACTTGGCCATCCGCGCGGATTTGGCCGGTTACAGTTGTTCTGGACGACAGGTTCATGACCCGGATGCGATCCCCAGCAGCGCCACGCCCCAAGGCGCGGCCTTCCGCGGTTATCGACAAGGCTTGGCGGTCGAATATCAGGACGACCAGATCGTTGCGGTCAACGATGGCGGGGGGGCCTACATCAACTTCTCGGACCGGCCTGCCGGGATACAGTGCCACCCGCGCCTCTTGCCCGATCAGAAAATCAGGGTCAGTCACCGCACCTAGGACATCCGTCGGGCTTGTTTTCAAGTCAGTTGCAGAAATGATTTCTTTGGCCCGGATCGTGCGGGTTGGAACCACAATGTCAGCCTGTGCTGTGATTGGAGCCAGTAGTGCCAAACATATGCCGATCCCTCGCATCATCGCACCTGCGTTGTCGCGCTCATCATTTGATCCACAGCCGAGATGACTTTGGCATTCATCTCATAGCCGCGCTGCGCCTCGATAAGTTCGGTTACCTCGCGCACTGCGTCGACCGAGCTGTCTTCCAGATAACCCTGCCGCAATGTGCCCAGCCCATCACTTCCCGGAGTTCCCAGCACCGGGGCACCCGACGCCTCGGTCTCCTTGAACAGATTGCTGCCAATGGCTTCCAGCCCCTTGGCGTTCGAAAAGCTGGCAAGGACAAACTCACCCAGCAACTGCCCCTCGGGAGAGTCGTCGAAATAAGCATAGACCTCACCCGCGGCATTGATCGAAATTGACCGTGCGTCGTCGGGAACGGTGAGTTCCGGCGAAACCGCATAACCATCGGAGGTTACAATCAGACCCTCTGCCGACCGCTTGAGGCTGCCGTCACGCGTATACGCGGACTGACCGCTGGGCAGCGTGACTTCCAGATATCCGCGCCCCTCAATCGCCACGTCCAGATCACTGCCGGTGGCTGACAAAGCACCTTGTTCCAGTTGCACGGTAACAGCTGCGGGCCGCACACCCAGACCAAGTTGAATACCCGTCGGCAATACTGTTCCGTCCGAGGCGTTTACGGTTCCGGCGCGCGCCATCTGTTGATAATGCAAATCGGCAAATTCGGCCCGACGGGCATTGTAGCCGGTGGTGTTCATGTTTGCCAGGTTGTTCGAAATCGTTTCGACCCGCATCTGTTGCGCGGTCATTCCGGTGGCGGCAATTTTCAGGGCTCGCATGTCAAACTCTCCTTTTACCGTTCAGCGCATCAGCGCCTTGAGCGCCCCGCGCACGCGTTCGTCTTCGCTGTCAAGAAAGCTTTGTCCCAGCTCATAGGCGCGCTGGATTTCCACCAAGCGGGTCACCTGCTGAATGGCATTGACGTTTGAACCTTCGAGAAAGCGATGCAAAACAACGGGTTCATCAACCGGGTTTATCGCACCATTGGCACGAAACCGCGTATTTCCTTCGCGGATCAGCTCCTGCGGATCAGCGACATTGAAAACGCCCAACTGGCCCAGAAATTGGCCGTTGACACTCAACGTCCCATCACTGCCGACATCAATCGTAGCTGCATCGGGTGGGATAAAGACCGGGGCACCGTTGGCATCCAGAACACGCGCACCATCCATCGCAACCAGATCGCCTTCGGCATTTGTCGAGAAGCTGCCCGCACGCGTCAGCCGGTTGCCATCCGGGGTTTCAACCATGAAAAACCCGTCCCCTTCGATGGCGAAATCAAACTGCCCTCCGGTTTTCGTAAGCACACCTTGTTGCAACGATGTGTTGCGCGCCTCGGCCCGGCTCATGGAGAGGGACGGATTGTTCGGAATGTCGCGCACGTATTCCGAAAACACCAGCCCCTGCTGTCGATATCCGGTCGTGTTTGCGTTTGCGATGTTATTCGCCACCAGCCGCATTTCATTCATCAGCCCGGACTGGCGGGACAGGGTGACGTAAGCCGTGTCCATCAGCGGCCTCCTGCAATCAAGGGAACAAGCGTTCCGGTAAAAAACGTAACAAGGGTCTGAGTCATGAACCCCATCGAAATCCAGAACACGATGACAATGGCGATCAATTTGGGAACGAAGGTCAGGGTCATCTCTTGTATCGAGGTCAGCGCCTGGAACAGACCGACAATCAGGCCAGAAACCAGAGCAACGGCAAGGATCGGGACGGATGTAATGACCGCAACCCACAACGCCTGACGAACGATGTCATAGAAAAGCCCTTCGCTGAGCATCGGGTCAGACCGGCATTCTTAGGATTTCCTGATAGGCTTCGACCACTTTGTTGCGGACGATCACTGCGGTTTCTACCGCAAGTTCGGTCTGGGCCAGCGCCTGAACAAGTGCATGGGGATCAGCCTGACCGACCATCGCAGACTGAGATATCTGTTCGCTGTGTCTCAGCGTGGCTGCAAAGTCCTGAAAGGTCGCTCTCAATCCTTGTGCCGCCCCGCCATGATCGGGATCGGCCTGTGTGGCAGAGCGTGCGCCGGCATAATTCTGCGCGGCGTTCAGTGATCGGATATCCATTCTGGCTGTCCTTATTTTCTGAGCAATTCCATCAGCGACGACGACATCTGCCGCGTCTGATCAAACATCTTTAGGTTGGCCTCATAACTGCGCTGGGCTTCCCGCGCGTCCGCGATTTCAATCATCAAATCGACGTTTGAGCCCTGGTAGTGACCACTTTCATCTGCCAACGGATGACCGGGGTCGTAGATGCGGCTCAGCGAACGCTGGTCAAGCGTCACACGGCCAGCCTGCACCATGTCCCCACCGTTTTTCTGCACGGTTTCAAACGGTACGGTTTTGCGTCGATAGCCGGGCGTGTCCGCGTTCGAGATGTTTTCGGACACATGCCGCAACCGCGCGGATTGCGCGCGCAAAGCACTGGCTGACGCAGCAAGGGAATGGGAAAAATCGCTCATACCTGTCGCCCCTTATCCGCGACCCAAACTGGTGCGCAGAATGTCCATTGAGGATTTGTAGATCGCCAGCGCTCGATCATGCTGTCGTTTGACCTCGACCGATTTAAGCATCTCTTCCTCAAGCGACACACCATTGCCATTGGGATCACCTGATGGGACAGCTTCAACCTCAGCCCAGTTTTGCGCACCCATACGGCCGTGCAGATGGCCCGGCCGCGTGGCGTCCATGGTCACGTCATGCCCGGTGGTTTCGAAAGCTTTCTGAAAGGCCTCGATATCGCGCGGCTGATAGCCCGGCGTATCGGCATTCGCCATGTTGCGTGCAATGACCGCCTGCCGTTGCCCGGCATGGGTTGCCATTGCGTACGCTGTCTTAAAGACGTTCAGGTCATAGAACATCGGGGCTTCTCCCTCGATCAATTTCAATCAAGGCTTAACCCTGATTCCTTTAGAAACCGTTTTCAGAACTCAGTTGGAGACTCCACGATGTCTGATCTCGACCCGGTACTTCTGAAACACGAACTCGACAGGATGACCGCAGTCCGTCACGTGGGGCTGGTCACCGGCGTCGCGCAGGGTCTGATCGAAATCGGTGGTTTGAACACGCATGCCCGGGTCGGGGATTTGCTGACATTGCGGCGGCGCGTCGGGTCCGATCTTGCGGGCGAGGTGCATCATGTCGGTTCTGGCCATATCAAAATGCTCCCCAATGCGGCCCCCGATGGGGTCAGCCTGGGGGATCGCGTCTACCTTGACCCATCACCGGATTTTGCACCGGGATTGCACTGGCTTGGACGGGTAATCGACCCCTTTGGCAGGCCCTTGGATGGAAAACCGCTGCTGAGCGGATCGCAGACGCGCGATATCATGCAGGCCCCTCCACCAGCCGTGGCACGCAAACCAATGGGGCAGAGGATGGCCACCGGCTTGTCGGTTCTCAACACTGTGTTGCCCGTCGTACGCGGGCAGCGAGTGGGGTTGTTTGCCGGGTCGGGTGTCGGTAAATCGACCCTGCTTTCCACACTGGCCCGGTCCATGCAGTCCGATGTCGTCGTAGTCGCTCTGATTGGCGAGCGCGGACGCGAGGTGAATGAATTTGTCGCGCAGGCCATTGGCCCCGAAGCCATGAAACGCACAATCGTGGTCGCCGCCACCTCTGACCAGTCGGCATTGGCGCGCAGGCGGTGTGCCTGGTCGGCCATGTCGACAGCCGAGTATCTGCGGGATCTGGGTTTGAACGTTCTTTTTCTGGCTGATTCCGTGACCCGCTTCGCCGAGGCGCATCGTGAAATCGCTGTTTCTATGGGGGAATCCCCGTCTTTGCGGGGATATCCACCCTCTGTCACCCCCCTGATCGCCAGTCTTTGCGAACGCGCAGGTCCCGGAACGCAGGAACAGGGGGATATTACCGCGGTATTCAGCGTTTTGGTGGCCGGCTCGGACATGGATGAACCCATCGCTGACATTCTGCGCGGCGTTTTGGACGGGCACATTGTACTCAGCCGCGACATCGCCGAACGGGGGCGTTTCCCGGCCATTGACGTCAGCAGATCTGTGTCGCGGAGCCTGCCGGGAGCCGCATCCGAGGCCGAGAACCAGATGATCACAGAAACCCGAAAACTCGTGGGCAGTTACGAGCAGTCAGAAGTGATGATCAAGGCCGGGCTATACGCCGAAGGGTCTGATCCGCTGCTGGATCAGGCCGTTCGCGTTCACGAGGAATTGGACGCCTTTTTTGCCAAACCGGAAGCTGAGGGAATCGAAAACAGCTTTAACCGCTTGTCATTGATACTGCGTCGTGCATCGATCAGCTTGCCACGCTAGGCAGAATTCCAAACAGTTTTAAGTATTAAGGCCACCTTAAGACCTGCGCTGCTAGGCAAAAAGTCGGGTGATAATATAGGTGGTGGAGATGGGTGCGCAGACCAATGCGGCGCCAATCATCATCAAGAAGAAGCGTGTGTCGGGTGGTGATGGTCACCACGGCGGTGCGTGGAAAGTTGCATATGCCGACTTTGTCACGGCCATGATGGCCTTCTTCATGTTGATGTGGCTGCTGAACGCGACAACTGAACAGCAACGCAAAGGGTTGGCGGATTACTTCGCCCCGACAATCCCCCTGAGCCCCGAATCCGGCGGCGGAGACGGTGCTTTTGGCGGCGACAGCATGTTGTCGGAAAAGACATTGCTGCGGGATGGTGCCGGGGCCAGCACCAAACACGCAACTGAATCCCGTCAGGCACGCGGGTCAACCGGTTTGGATGCCATCGGTGGTGGCAAAGGTGACACCGAAGACTTCTCGACGCTTGAAGCTCAGCTTTTGGGGCGAACCGGTGAAAGCGAGGTGTCGGACAAGCTTCTTAGGCATATCGTGACACGCGTCACCGACGAAGGATTCGTTGTTGAGCTATTCGATACGGACACCCAGCCACTGTTCGACCCCGGTTCAGGGAAACCAACCGGGATCTTGCGGGCGCTTGCTTTGATCATAGCGCGTTCTTCGGATCTCGTGACCAACCCGATTGCTGTCACAGGCCATGTCAGCGCATCTCCTGTTGTGCAGGTTCGCAATACCGCCTGGGAACTGTCCACTGCCCGGGCGCAATCAGTCCGCCAGCTGTTACAGGACAAAGGCGTAGCGGCAAGCCGGATGGATCGCGTCACAGGTCATGCTGACCGAAAACTCTTCACCGACAATCCGATGGCGGTTCGGAACAACAGAATCGAAGTGATATTTCTGCGGCGACCCTATCTGCGGCGACCCTAAAGGATAGAACGCATTTTACCTGTTAGCGCGCTGTTAAGGGGCAGCGCGTTACCTGTTGCATCGAAGCTTGACGCAACAGAAGGGCGCGCCAATGACAATTTCCTCTTCGCTGAATGCCGGTGTGGCGGCGTTGAAGGCCAACGCCAACAGGTTGGCAACGATTTCCGACAACATCGCAAACTCTTCGACCTACGGATACAAACGAGTGGAAACTGACTTTCATTCGATGGTCACGTCTGGCCAGGGTGGCAGTTACTCGGCAGGGGGCGTGCGCACGACCAGCCAGCGCATGATTGATCAGCGCGGATCACTGGTGACCACCAGCAACTCTACCGATCTTGCAGTGCGCGGACGCGGCATGTTGCCGGTACGATCCAGCTCGCAGGTCGGCGCAAATTCGAACGAGATGTTGCTGACGACCACGGGTTCCTTCCGGACCAACGACGAAGGATATCTGGTGACCGAATCCGGCCTTGTTCTTTTGGGATGGCGTGCTGCGGCAGACGGGTCCATCCCGCCCGTTCCACGCGACACGCCCGCCGCGCTTGAACCAATTCAGTTGAGCGTCAACCAGTTGTCCGGTGCCCCGACGACAAAGATGAACCTGCGTATGAACCTTCCCGCAACAGCAACAGATGCGGGTGCGCCGGGCGACACACAGCCTTTATCGGTCGAGTATTTCGACAATCTTGGGAAATCCGAAAGTATTGATATTCAGCTGATCCCGACCGTTCCCGCAACTGGCAGCAGCAATGAATGGACCATGGTTCTGCGCGATTCAGCATCCGGTGGCGCGATTATCGGGGAATACACTTTGACCTTTACCGATAATCGAACGGCTGGTGGTACGCTGGCCAGCGTCACTCCTGTATCCGGTGGCGCTTACGATCCGGTAACCGGCAGTGTCATGGTCAATGTCGCTGGCGGCCCGATGGAGGTCAATATCGGACTGATCGGCGATTCCGATGGCATTACTCAGCTGTCCGACACCTTCGCGCCAGTTTCAATCACGCGGGATGGCTCTGCCGTTGGTACGATGACCAGCGTTCAGGTCGATGAAAGTGGCTATGTCTATGCATTCTACGATACCGGCGTCAGCCGCCGAATGTTCCAGATCCCGCTGGCCGATGTTCCTAACCCCAATGGCCTGACGGCACTGGACAGTCAAACCTACGCGCCATCCCGCGAAAGCGGCACGTTCTTTCTGTGGAACGCGGGCGAAGGCCCAACCGGTGATATCGTTTCCTTCGCACGCGAAGAATCCACCACGGATGTGGCAACCGAGCTGACATCCCTGATCCAGACACAACGCGCCTATTCATCCAGCGCCACGGTGATCCAGACGGTGGACGAGATGCTTCAGGAAACGACCAACCTGAAGCGCTGATCTAGGCACTGACCAAAGGAAAGGAGCGGCCTCATGAATATGTCGACGGCACTCAATAACGCATTGGGCGGGCTGACAGCGGCCAGTCGCGGGGCCGCTGTAGTGTCGGGGAATATCGCGAATGCCCTGACACCGGGCTATGCGCGCAGGTCCCTTGAACTGGCGACAAGCCCCATATCTGGCAATGGCGTGCGTACGGTTGGAGTGATCCGGCATCAGGACCCGGTTCTGACGGCCAACAGACGGTCGTCAGACGCCGAGCTTGCCTTTCAATCCGCCATTTCGGATTTCCGTTCACGGTTCGAAAACTTTGTCGGAACAGCAGACGGCACGCCATCCCTTGCCAGCCGTATGTCTGCCTTGGAAAACAGCTTCATCACCGCAGCCAGTCTCCCCGACTCGATCGAAAGGCTTGATCAAGTGGCGCGCGCGGCGCGCGATCTTACGGCAGAGCTTAACGCGGCTTCTGAGGGTGTGCGACAGGCACGCTCGGACGCGGACCGCAAGATAGGCGATCAGATCGAAAGCCTGAACCTGGTTCTGAAAGACATCGAAGTTCTGAACGCAAAGATTCCGGCCATTCAAAATTCCGGCGGCGATATCGGGGCCTTGCTGGATCAACGGCAAGTCCTGATCGATCAGGTCAATACTTTGATCCCGGTCAACGTTGTGCCACGTGCCAACGATCAGGTATCGCTCTATTCAGACGGCGGGTTGATACTTCTTGAAGGTAAGGCGTCCGAGTTCACCTTTTCCACGACCGGTGAGACGAAACCCCACATGACGGTTGCAAATGGTCTCCTGTCCGGATTGGCTATGAACGGCAACCCGGTACGCACCAGCGGGGACACTGCGCAAATCCGTGGCGGCGCGTTGATGGCCCAGTTTTCAATTCGCGATGAATTGGCGGTTGAGGCGCAGCTGCAGCTTGATACCGTTGCCCGCGATCTTATCGAACGATTTGAAACGCCGGGCTTGGATCCCACGGCACTTGCGACAGATCCCGGTCTGTTCACAGACAACGGAAATCGGTTCGACCCGACAACCTTTGTCGGGCTGTCATCGCGCATTTCGATGAATTCGGTTGCGGACCCCGACAACGGCGGGAACAGCTGGAAGCTCCGCGCCGGGCTGGGTGCCGCAACGCCGGGCGATCCCGGACAAGCGTCGCAACTGCGTGCTTTCGGTGCCATTCTGAATGATGCGCGCACCGTACCTGGCGGGCTGTTTGGCACTGGAAACATGCGCGCCGCCGAGTTGACCGAGGCGCTTATGTCGAAAGCCGGGGCGCAATCCCACGCTGCAGAGCAGCGGAAGGTTTTTGCCAGCAACAGCCAACAACAAATGTCACAGATTGAGGCCGAACAAGGCGTCGATACGGATCAGGAATTACAGCGCCTCATGCAGATCGAACAGACATACGCAGCAAACGCGCGTGTCATTTCGGTCGTCGATGAGCTTATGGAAACGCTTCTGAGGTTATGAGCATGAACTTGACTGCTATCGGCGATCTGGCGCGCGGTATGACCCTTCGCACCCGCGCCACTGAAATCAAAACACAGATTGAAACTCTCTCTTACGAGATGTCCACCGGCAAAGTGCAGGACATATCCGGCCGACTTGGCGGAGATTACTCTCAGATCCTGGACCTGGACCGTTCGCTTGCCAGACTCGACGCCTTTGGCATCGCCACAGCCGAAGCGGCCCTGTTCACGGATGCCATGCAGTTGAGCCTGAAGACATTTGGAGATTCGGTTGGCGAAATAACCGCGTCTCTGTTGGCCTACGGAACGGCCAATCAGCCGGTAAATCATGCGCAGGCGTCAGATCATGCCAGGAATGAGCTCGACACGATGGTATCGGCGCTCAACACGCGAGTTGGTGGGCGCAGTCTGTTTTCGGGTACAGCCACGGATGTCTCGCCACTGCCCTCGACTGACACGCTGTTGGCTGCGTTGAAGACACAACTGACGGGGGCTGTGACCGTCGCCGACATACGCTTGGCTGCCGACACATGGTTCAATAGCCCTGCCGGGTTTGACGCCATGATTTATCAGGGTGCGAGCACCACACTCTCTCCTATGCAGATCTCGGAAAATGAAAGCGTTACGCTGCCACTCACGGCAACCGACCCGGCATTCAAGGCGGCCCTAAGGGATGTTGCAACAGCGGCATTAGCCACCGACAATACGTTGGCTCTTTCTTCCGACCAGCGCACCGCCCTGTTCACCCAGCTGGGCGTCGATCTGGCCAACGCACAGGATGCCACAGTAAACTTGCGGGCCCAGGTCGGCAGCGCCGAGGGCCGCATCGAACAGGCCGCCACGCGAAATTCGATGGCCCGAACCAGTCTGGAATTCAGCAGGAACGAGCTGATCGCAGCAGATCCTTATGAAACAGCGGCGAAATTGCAAACGGTGCAGTTTCAGTTGGAAAGCCTCTATTCGGTAACCGTTCGCAATGCGAACCTTTCGCTGGTGAATTTCCTGAGATGAGGGCGCTGATACTTCTCCTGATCCTTGTTCCCGGTATAGCCTGGGCGGGGGCAATCCGCCTCAAGGACCTTGTCGATTTCGACGGTGTACGGGGTAATGATCTTGTGGGTTATGGCCTGGTTGTCGGTTTGAACGGAACCGGCGACGGATTGCGCAACTCTCCTTTCACCGAAGAGATCATGTCCAACATCTTGGAGCGTTTGGGTGTCAACGTAACGGGCGAGGATTTCCGGCCCAAGAATGTGGCAGCGGTTTTGGTGACAGCCAGTCTGCCGCCTTTCGCCAGAGTCGGCGGCCAAATTGATGTAACGGTTTCGGCGATAGGCGATTCAAACAGTCTGTTGGGTGGGACACTGGTTATGACCCCACTAAACGCAGCAGACGGGCAAATCTATGCGGTTGCACAAGGCACAATCCTTGCAGGTGGCGTTTCCGCTGAAGGAGAGGCTGCGTCGGTCGTGCGTGGGGTGCCAACCTCGGGTGTAATCCCGTCCGGCGCGCGTGTTGAGCGTGAAATTGAGTTCGACTTGTCAACTTTAACCCAAATGCGCCTTGCGTTGAGAGAACCCGATTTCACCACGGCCGCGCGTATCGAATTCGCCATAAACACCGAGTTCAACAGAGCTGTAGCAATCATGCGCGATTCAGGCACGGTTGAACTCAACATTGCTGCAACTCAGGCAGTGTCGACGGCCCATGCCATTGGGCGTATCGAGAATATTCTGGTCGAGCCGGAAGCAAAGGCGCGTGTGGTGGTCGATCAGCGCTCTGGCACCATCGTAATGGGGCAGGAAGTCCGGATATCGCGTGTGGCTGTCTCTCAGGGTAATCTGACCCTGACAGTTCAGGAAGCACCGATTGCCGTGCAACCCAATCCGTTTGCCAGGGGCGAAACAGTGGTCGTTCCGCGCACTATTGCAGGGATCGAAGAGGAAGAAGGAACCGGCCTTGCCGAAATCCCCGAAGCTACGACCCTGTCCGAGGTTGTCGCAGGTCTAAATGCGCTGGGGGTATCGCCCCAGGATATGATCGATATCTTGAAAACCATCAAAGCGGCGGGCGCCTTGCACGCAGAATTTGTTGTCAGGTAGCCGATATCTTTGGTCCAACGGGTGTGCCACAAACACGCCCGTGACGTTAAGGCCTATTTCGATTTCCAGCTGTCCAGCCAGCGCTGAAATCTGTTTCGGCGTTCTTCAATCGCGTCACCGGCCGCATAAAAGCCGTCTTCCACATTCTCGATCATCGGATCAATTCGGGCCTTTCGGAACCTGCGCCAGCGCACCCAAACCGCCCAGACCAGCGCGGCGAAAATTGTCAGGAAAATGATGTTGAACCAGGGAATGACCTGCACATCCGGCCCTTCCACATGTTTGATGAAAATGGCGTTGGGAAAGATCGACATGAACTCGTTTCGCCATCCGTAATGGGTCACGACCACCCATTTCGGGTTTTCCTTGGTCGATTTCGCATCATTGGCTTCGGTGTAAAGGTTCGCCGTGTCGAACTTGAAGTAGGGTGGCCACCCCCACCCGGTGTCTTCGTTTCGGTACACGATCGGCTTGCCATTTTCGCGCACGGCCTGAATGAATTGCACATCCCGGTTGGACAGGCTGGTGGATTGGTCTTCGGGTTCGGACCAGAAAATCCGTGTCCAGTCGTTCAGATCCTGCCGCTCTTCGTAGGTGTTTACGATACGCACAACATCATGTTGCGGCAGCGAGTATTGCAGGACCGCCGCGATCGTTCCCCAGAAGATGATGATGAACGCCCATTTCACATAGGCCATGCCTAAACCCTCACATGTAATTCACGATGTAGATCAGCGCGCCAATCGCCACCCATGGCACAATATAGACACCCAGGATCAGTTTGCGCCGGAACGAATTGTCATACACATGCAATCCGCGTTCGACAAAAGCGTCCTTGTTGCCCGTCTTGCCCTTCTCATCCCACCAGCTTTCCAGTTTGCGACGGCGTATCCCGCGCGAGTAGAAAGACAGCGCGGCATAGGCGATCGTCTGGATCACCAACAAGATCAGCAAAAGGCGCAATAACCCGAACATTTCAGCCTTTCCTTACCGAACCCCACGGACCGACCCGCGCGATTATGTCATCGCTGACCCGGTCTTCGCCGCTCATATCCGGCTCATGGCCGAACAGCGCGGCACGGGCCCCTTGCTTGTCCACCTGATACTCGCGCGCGAGGAAGTCGGCAACATAGGCTTTCTTGCTCTCGGGCCATCTGGAATAGGTGCTATAGAACAGCTCTTTGTGGCAAATGAACATCTGGCGCGGGTCCAGCGGGGCCAGTTCGGCCAGCAGCATGTTCACCAGATCACGGTTCGGCGTGTCAGCGGCGCGCAAAGTGTAGAAATAAGCCGGATGATCCGACGTGATACGCGGCCACGGCCCCCCGTCGCTTGCCCAGCGCAACAGTTGCGCAAGGCCGTGATAGGCTTCGGGCAAGCCATCCGAGTGAGTGCGCGCCAACCGCCGCATATCGCTTCGGTCCAGCCCGGTCAGGTCGACATCCGCATCCGCCGCCGCATCGACAGTCAGGAAATCCATCTTCTGCTGCAGGATTGCGGCAGCGTCTACACCGCGCGCCTTGACGATGGGTTCGACCAGATCATTGTAATCCAGAAACTTGGCAATCTGGTTCCGCTGCAACGGGTCAAAAACGTATTTGATCGGCAAATCGTCAGGCCTGTCACCCATACAGATCGCCGCCGGGTGATCCAGGTCCGGGAACAGGTATAGCCCGCCAAAATGCGCCGTCCAGAAGTTGCGTTGCTCAAAATCCGTGTGACGCAGATGGACGGGGTTGCGCGTAACGTCGCCGGTCTCCTTGGCGGTCTCGATCATCCTGGCGATCAGCACATCGTCGAACCAGGCGTCCTCGGCGGTTTTGAACTGTTCGACCATGCCCGCCAGCTGCTGCGCCTTACGCAAGGTGCCGCCTGCGGTGTCGGCCTCAATCTCGATCTTGCGCAGATTGAACAGATCGTGGGGACTGCTGAGTTTGAAGACCGAGTTCACCAACTCTCCGGCCACGGCATCGGTGGCGGTCAGGGCAAACAGCTGCGCCTCGTTCATCTCGATGAACTCGCGCAGGATATCGCGCGAGGTCGAGAATTTGACGTTCAGCAAAGGCGCGCGTTTCTGCTCGGTCGTCAGCAGGATGAACTGTCGGTTGACCCCATTGGGGTTGAGGTAGAGCGGGTCGTCCAGCTCAATCCCCACTTCCGGCGAATAGCCCGAGATATCGACATGGAAATCCCTCAGCGCCGTGGTCTTGCCCGCCAGATGCTGCAGCGCGCGGTTATACCGCTCGACTAAGGCCGGGCTGGAGATGTGGACGAGGTTGCCGAACATCAGGCCTTTTTCGATAAGGCGGATCATTGGCGCTCTTTCTGTTGGGTAATCGTTTCTTCGATGTTCCAGAGAAATTCTTCCTGTTGAGCCATTCGGACCAAATTATGTTTCGAAAACATGTCACTATTGCCGGAACGTCGACGGCTGATCGAAAGCGTTGCCAGACAAAACAAGAGACTCAAGACCAGTATTGCCCACACTCCAACAATTCCGGACATAATAGAAACAAGAACAATGAATATGGAAACTGCCCACATGCTTAGAAAGTAGTCTAAGCTCTCTACACCTCCCGTCAAAACGATTGATACCACTACTGGGACAAAAGGGATGATTGTGAAAAACAAAGCCACAGTAATCAATACTGCGCGAAGCCTAAGTCGATTTAGTTTTTCTGAACCTGTTTTTCCTGTCCACCAGCCAACAAGGCAGGACACCACCATGCTGGAAACGACGAACATAAAAACTTCCAGACCGCCGGTCACACCTTCCCCTCCAGATACCGCCGCTTGGCCTCTTCCATCCGGCCCATCTCGCGGACGGCGTTTTCGATTGCGACCTCATCGCTCTTGTCGGCATAGCGGAACTCGCTGTCGGCGTAGCGGTTGATTTCCTGCATAACCATCTCGACCGTGATCGGCTGGCGCAGATCCTCGATCATGGCCTTCTTGGTGTCGTAGTCGCGGAACAGGAACAGGTCGGGGTTCTCCATCCATTCGTCGGGCAGTTCGAAATCCATCGCGCGGACCTTGACCGCGTCGGTGATGTTCTTGATCGCGCGGCCGGTGAACCGCTCATCCGCCTGCTGGATCGCCTTGAGGTATGTGCCCAGCTTGGCGATCGTGTCCATTTCGCCGATCTTGCCAGACACCCGGTCATAGACCTGCAGCAAAGCGTCCTCATGCGGGCGGGAATGGCTTTCGAAACTGGCGGCGACGGCCTTTTTGATTTCCTGCGCGGCATAGGCCTCGTGTTCGCCCAGCGGAATGTCGTGGTTGCGGCCCATCAACAGGTGCAGGATGTCGATGTAATCCTCGCGCGTCTGCGGCCCATCGACCAGGAACCGCGCGCCCGCCCGCTGGCGCAGGGCGTCGTCCACATTCTCAGGGTAGTTCGAGAACATACCAAAGGTGCAGTTGCCGCGCACGACGGTGTTGGCACCGGCAAAGCTCTCCATCAGTACGGCGGTGATCTCCAACTGCCCGGCTGACGACTGCCGGTCACCGCGCTTACCCGCCAGCTGGTCGATATCGTCGATGGTGCCAAAGCCGATGACCGAGGGGTCGATGATCGTGTTGATAAACGCCTTGGCGTTCTGGCCGGATTTGCCCTGATAGCTGTCGATATTGTCGGTGCTCAGGTTCTGATAGCGGAACGGATAGCCTGCGTTCTGGCAATACTCGTTGATCAGCCCGGCCATCATCTGGATCAGCGTGGTCTTACCGGTGCCCGGCTTTCCGTCACCCATGAAGGTAAAGATGAACCCGCCAAGTTCCGCAAACGGGTTCAGGCGGCGGTCGAAATCATAGGCCATCACCATCTTGGCCAGCTTCATCGCCTGATATTTGGCGATATGGTTGCCGACCACTTCGTTCGGCTTCTTGAACGTCATGGTCAAGGTGGTGGATTTGGCCTTGGAGGCCGGCTCGAACCCCCGGATCGTCAGATCGTCGGCCTCGATATGCCAGGCTGCGTTCTGGAACGGGGCCAGGTAACCTGCGGACCCTGCGCGCAGGGCTGACTTCTCCATCAGTTGCTCGGCATAGGCACTGGTGGCGGCGATCAGGTGGGCATCGTCCGAGGCGTATTTGGCCAGCGTCTGGTCCAGTTCCCACAACGCGCCGTGCAGGGCAAGTTGGCCGTTGTCTGTCAGGACCTCTTCGATCTCACCAATATCAACCGTGGTCTCACCCAGATGCGAGGACAACAGATAGGCCAGCGCATTGCCGAACGTGTGCATCGTGATCAGCGCTTCGGCTGTCAGAACCGCCGAAAACTCGGTCTTCCGCGCGGCGGGCAGATCCCCGGCAAGGTTTGCGCGTTTCAGATCCGCAAGCGGGGTCTGTTCCGCATAAGTGTCGGCCACGGCCAAAGCGATTGCGATGGCGCGGCGGATCGCCTGTTGTGCAGTTGCCTGCGGCGGCGAAACCAAGGCGTCACCATCGTCCGAGGCTTCGATCCTCTCAACCAGATGCACCCCGTCTGCGCGCACGGTCCGGCGTGTCACCAACCCCGGTGTCGTCGAGCGAAACCGCCGACCAGTCGAAACACCTGGTGAGCGTTCAACGGTAGATTCCACGGCTTTGGCGATCCGCGGCGCGTGTTCGAACCCGTTCAGCAAAGCGGTCGCTGCCGGATAATGCTTGCGAATGTCGTCTTCGCGCAATTCCATCTGATCTGACGTCAAACTCATCTAACAAACCGCCCTTGCTTCATCTTTTCAAAAATACTCTCGCCGAAGGCGAAAATTAGTACCTCAATACCTGCCCGGCATTGCTGACGACGAACTTGCGCACATCTGCAAACCCCGGCGGGTTACGTTCGGCCAGCACCTGAAACGGGCGCTGTGGCAGGATGATCGAGCGTTGGGTGCGGGTGGCGCCGGTTTCGGCCCCCTGCCCGCCGAAAGGATCCAGCGCAAAGACCTCGCGCTCGACAGTTGAAAACCAGCCCGCGCGCTCCTCGATGACCTCTTCGCTGTGCAGCTCTTCGGTTGTCCAGGCCAGCGCCCAATCCTGCCCTTGCGGAGATTGCGCATCCTCCAACACCTGCCGCAAAGGGCCGGATTGTTCGGTATAGGCCGAGGAATACATCGGCCCCACATGGATTCGACGAAGGTGTTTGGGATGCAGGTCATCGAAATCTTGATCAAAGCCCTTGGCGATGGTCACCAATTTCAGACCGCCCAGCGATTGCGCCATCAGATGTGCCTGCACCTCGGGCCAGCGGCGTTGATCCTTGGGCAGGGCGGATTTGCCTGTGTCCTCCAGCTGCATCAGATATATGACGGGCAGGTTGACCTGACTGTCATAGACCGCCCAGTGGATCATGAACTTGCGCCGCTCGCCCTCATTCCCGATCCAGTGGCATTCGGGATCGTTCCGGGCCCAGAACAGCTGACCTTTTAGCAACTCTTCGTAATAGAGCCTTTGCGACAGCGCGAATTGCAGCTTGGTGGGGATTTCCCGGTCCCCAATGATCGTGCGGACCATGTCGGTTTTCAGGTCATCTTCCGAGGGCATATTCGCCAGATGCACCTGTGCCTGCTGCGCGTCATTGGCCATGGTCAGCAACTCAGCCGCCACCGGAAACCCGCTGTCGCGCTTGTCCATGGCGAGGCTGCCAAAGAACCGCCCCGTATCGCGCCCAACCAGAAGGTATTTCATGCTAAGCGCGCGAAAGGTGTAGAGCAGCCCCGAGAGGTAGCGCGAGATGATCCGCACCTCTTGCTTGCTGATCGCACCCTCCGCCTCCATCGTCGCCGCCACGCGCAGGAGGTGAACAGTGATCACCTCGAACTTGCGGAAATAGCGGCGCGAGGCGAACGTGTCGGTCAGGCCAACATGGTCTTTGTTGGGGTCAGCTACCAATTGCTTTCTCCCACAGTCTAAGAAAGTCCGCAGACGCTACCTGGCGCTGTTTGCGAACAGAACCAAGCAAATCCGCTGGAGAGAAATGGTGAGCGCGCTGCCAGATAATTCCACATTTCTGAATTATGCCAACATAAGCAGGGCCCACAAACCTCGCTACTTGCCAAACGAGAAACGCCAAAGAAATTGGCGACAGCAATATTAGTGAAATTCCCATGGCAGTTTCGTTGCCACCGGTAATCCAAAACGTAACCGCAAAGCTAATGGCAAATGCCACCATCAAAGGTAGCGCAAAGAGAAAGTACCACCCCCCGATATATGCCATCGCAAGCACTGCACCGAAGATACCATTAACCCAACGAAGGGGCGACCAACCAAACTGCTCTGACCGGCTTTTTTTCAATCGGCCCAAGCTCAACCCCCATACAAATTCTTATCATGCTTCTCGACAATCGAGGCAAACCGGCGGGCAAAGCGTTCATCCGCCTTGGCCTTTTTCTCAAGCACGTCGCGGGCAAACACCATGTGGTCCTCGTGCGCCTCAAGCATGTCGGCCATTTTCTGGTTGGTCGCGGTGCCGATGGCGGCCATCGCCGTCTGCGCCTCTTGATCCGTCTGCACACCGATCTCGTTGATGCGGTGGGCCACGTCCTGCTGCTGCGCGGTTTTCAGCGATTTGGTCAGGGCGTCATACAGCACCACGCGCTGCTGCGTGTCCGTCTGCAGCTTGTTGATCAGCACCATCTGCGTCGCCGCCTGGTTCTGGAGTGAATCGACCCAAGTCTTACCCTTTTCGATATAACGCTCCAGCGTCTGAGACTTGGCCAACTTGACCTGCTCTTCCTGAACCTTGGCGTTGTATTGCTTGTTCAGCTCGGCCAGCTGAGTTTCCAGCTGGGTGCGCGCGGCGGCGTCCTGTTCGACACTGATCTTGTTTTCCAGCGTGATAATCGCCGGGTCCATGCCCTGGATCTCGGCCCGCAGTGCTTCCAGTTCGGCCACGGTTGCCTCGCGATCGTCCAGCGTGCCTGTCAGGTTATCCTCGACCTTTACGCGTTGCTCTTCCAGCACAGTCAGCTGCCCTTGTAACAGCTTCACGATCACATCGGATTTGGCGATCAGGTCCTGCAATTTGTCGTCGATATTGGCCGTTCGCATCCGCTCTTGCCGGAGCGACTCGGATTTTCCCTTGGAAAAGATGCCGACAAACGACTCCCACCCGGTTTTCGAGCGCATCTCGTCGAAATCCTTGGAAAACGCGTTGGTAACATCGTCCAGACCCATGATCAGCTCGGCGATGTTGGCGTTCATCACCTCGGTGTGGGCGTGAACATCCTCAAGCGTGGCATTTTCGATGTCGATATCGGCCTCGGCCGTTCCAATCTTGGCCCGCGCCGCTTCGATCCGCGAGGTCAGCCCCTCAATCTGCGACTGGCTTTCGCGCACTTTCGCTTGCGTTTCTTTGATAAGCGCTTCGAATTGCTGGTTCGACATCTCTGCTGTCCTTTTTTTCTTTAATTACCCAATAAGATAGGGAATGTTACGGTCATTTACATCCCCTTGAGTCCAAAAATCACGCAAACTCTGGCAAACTTGGGGTGGAAAGGAAAGCCACGTGATCGCAACCTGACGTAGAACTCAACGCTGCGACTATGCTGCAACGATTGGGTCTGAAAATAATTTGATCAAATCTGGGCTGATCGACCCGCATCGGTGGACATAGACAAAGCCCTCAACACCTGATTGGGTGCGGCAACTCAACTTCTGCGCGGAGAATGACATGCTGGACGCAACGACCGATCTGAAATCAATTCTGAAGAATCCTGACTTGCTTGTAACCAAAGCCTATATCGGTGGTCAGTGGGTGGATGGTGACAACGGAACTTTCGACGTGACCAACCCGGCCCGGGGCGATGTGGTGGCCAAAGTGGCCGATGTCAGCCGAGCGCAAGTCGCCGGAGCAATTGCACAGGCCGAAGCCGCGCAAAAGGAATGGGCCAAGTTGACCGGCAAGGAACGAGCGGTGATCCTGCGGCGCTGGTTCGACCTGATGATGGAGAACGCCGAAGATCTGGGCAAGATCCTGACCGCGGAGCAGGGCAAACCACTGGCTGAGGCCATCGGCGAAGTCGGCTATGGTGCCTCCTTCATCGAATTTTTCGGGGAAGAGGCCAAGCGCGTGTATGGCGAGACCATCCCGGGGCATCAGCGCGACAAACGGATCATGGTGCTGAAACAGCCCATTGGTGTAGCGGCCTCGATCACACCCTGGAACTTTCCCAACGCCATGATCACTCGCAAAGCAGGACCTGCGCTGGCGGCGGGGTGTGCTTTTGTTGCCCGCCCGGCGGCAGAAACGCCACTTTCCGCGCTGGTTCTGGCGCGTCTGGCGGAACAAGCCGGCGTGCCAGCTGGCGTGTTCAACGTAGTGCCTTCTTCCCAGGCCAGCGAGATCGGCAAGGAGTTTTGCGAAAACCCCGGTGTACGCAAGCTGACCTTTACCGGCTCGACCGAGGTGGGGCGCATCCTGCTGCGGCAAGCTGCTGATCAGGTCATGAAATGTTCGATGGAACTGGGCGGCAATGCACCCTTTATCGTGTTTGATGACGCGGATCTGGATGCTGCGGTCGAAGGCGCGATGCTGTGCAAATTCCGCAATAACGGCCAGACCTGTGTCTGTGCCAACCGCATCTATGTACAGGCCGGTGTTTACGACGCGTTCGCTGCCAAACTGAAAGCGGCGGTCGAAGCCCTGAAAATCGGCGACGGTCTGGCCGAGGGCACCACAACCGGTCCGCTGATCAATGCCGATGCGGTCGCCAAGGTGGAAGAGCATATCAAGGATGTTACGGACAAGGGCGGCGCCGTTCTGACCGGCGGCTTGCCTCACGATCTGGGCGGTACGTTCTTTCAGCCGACCATCGTGACCGGAGTGACTCAGGACATGATGGTGGCGCAGGACGAAACCTTTGGCCCGCTGGCCCCGCTGTTCAAGTTCGAGGATGAAGATGACGTGATCGCAATGGCGAATGACACAATCTTTGGCCTGGCCTCGTATTTCTATGCAAAAGATCTGAGCCGCGTCTACAAAGTGGCCGAAGCGCTGGAATATGGCATTGTCGGCGTGAACACCGGCATCATCTCGACCGAGTTGGGCCCGTTCG
The DNA here is from genome assembly GCF_056531345.1 of Ruegeria sp. N7. Taxonomy (NCBI): domain Bacteria; kingdom Pseudomonadati; phylum Pseudomonadota; class Alphaproteobacteria; order Rhodobacterales; family Roseobacteraceae; genus Ruegeria; species Ruegeria sp. N7. The sequence continues at coordinate 85,644 of NZ_JBQFLR010000007.1, forward strand.
GCGGCGTCAAGCAATCCGGTCTGGGTCGCGAAGGCAGCCACCACGGCATGGAAGACTATCTTGAGATGAAATACGTCTGCATGTCGGTCTGATCTGGCGGCCATCGCCTTGGGGCGGTGGCCATTCTGCCCACAGGCGAAGCGTTGTTCCGGTCAAACGGGCCGGTGACGGCTGGGCAATGACCTTATTTCACCAAGCATGAATTCCCTGCGGGCAAGCTTCGTGGGGACTTTTCTATAGGCCCGATCCGATCCCAAACTTACGTCTTCTCCTCTTTGGCTATCACGGTCGTTACGGTGCGCGTCACCCGACTTCTGGTGATTGCAATCGCTCCTAAAACCAAAGCACAGGCTATGGCTTGCGCAGTAGTGATTGCTTCTCCAAACGCAAAGAACCCGACTGCAAACATCGTGGGCAATTCAATGCTTCCGACAACTGCAGTTTGAGAAGCGCCGATCAGCGGCGAACAGATCGTGTAGACAAGCTGCGGCACAAGCGCCGTGACCAATCCAATTCCAATGATCAGAACCCAATCGGACTGACCGTCAGGAAGCAGCGTGGAAACGTCTGCACTCAGCATCAAAGGCAAAAGCCCAAGAACCGATCCCAGCGACACCGAGGCGATACGTGCAAGTGGCGCAATTCGGGACAACCTGTGGACCAAAACAGAAATCCCGAAGCCAAAACCAAATGGCGCAGCCAGCGAGATTAAAAGCGTAGGAATGTGCTCGAACGGAACGGATGCTGGCGAGCCTGCTATGATGGCAGCCAGAATGATGAGGCCAGACGCAAGAAACGCGCGCCTTGTGGGAGTATCTGCGAACAAAGCCCACGCAATGATCAACGTGAAAACCGGATATGTCATATAGAGCACGCCCACCGTCGATGCGGGCAGTGTCTTTAAGGCTGTGACATATCCAATCCAGCCAAGCCCCATCACCACTCCGACCGCAAGACCCCAACAAATCTCGCGCCAGGCTTTTCGGTGTACGATGAGCACTGGCAGTAACAAAACCGCTGGAACGATGTAGCGATAGAATGCGACCGCGAAAGGTGCAACGCCCTGCTCAGTCAGCCCCCTGCTGAAATAGGGAACAAGCCCGAAACAGATTGAAGCAAAAAGAACGCCAACAACCGCAAGCGGTTGCGGAATAGCCGGTCTGGTCTGCGTGGATGTCGTCGACATCTGCAAGTTCTAGCACAGGTTCGCGATGAGTGTAGCCGAGTTTACCGGGCCGACGCATTGATGAGCATAGGCGCTGACATCAAAAAACAACGCCCCGCGTCTGGAGGAACGCGGGGCGCGGGTGTTGCGGCAGTCCGGGAGGAGGAGACTGCCGCCAGGCTTTCAAAGCCTCAGTTCACGGCCTTGGCGTCAACCACGTCTTTTTCGATGGCTTTAGCCGAGGTAATTTCGATCCGGCGCGGTTTCAGGGCCTCGGGCACTTCTCGCTTCAGGTCGATGTTCAGCATTCCGTTTTCATGGCTCGCGCCGGTGACACGGACATGATCGGCCAGAGCAAAGCGACGCTCGAACGCGCGGGTTGCGATGCCGCGATGCAAATAGCTGCGGCTCTTGTCCTCGGATGCCTTCTTACCGGCAACAACCAGCGAGTTTTCTTTCACTTCAACGGACAGGTCGCTTTCCGAAAAACCAGCGACGGCCACCGAGATACGGTACGTGTCGACATCGGTTTTTTCGATGTTGTAGGGCGGATAGCTTGGCTGTGCCACATCATTGGTCAGAACGCGATCCATCATGTCGGCGATCTGGTCAAAGCCAATGGTGGCGCGGTGCAGCGGTGCAAAATCAAATGTACGCATGTGTCATATCCTCAGTCTTGAGCGATTCACGATCTGGCCCTCCGGCTGGACGGACCAATGTTAATGACGGACCCCGTTATGGCGATCCGATATCAGTGACATGGGAAGCGATTTGACCGAGTTCAACCCCCGCCGGAGCTGATGAATTTCGCACCAGACCCGGACGTGCCGGACCCAGCCTGTAACCGGCGGATCGTAGCCGTTGGTTTTGGCGCATCGCGCCGCATGATAGACTTGAGTTCGGCCACTATCTCGTCAAGCTCCATGCCGAACCCCACCTTTCTGCGACCGTTCGTGCCTACCGCTGAAACCACGGACAAAACCTGCCAGCGCGAGCCGTTTTTTGCCAGAATGGCGGATCCGGAAGACCCGAAGGTGACGTCGCAATCAAAAGTGATCAGGCCCTGCCTGCGATCCAATACGCGGCACGACCTTTCCCGCGTGATCGCCTCGGATCGTCCGCGCCCATACGAGGCTATGCTGATCTCGTTTCCCGAAACTCGCCCGCTGTGCAACACGAAAGGATCGGCAATCGAATACGGGATGGGCTCATTCAGCCGCATCAGGGCGACATCCATCCGAACGCCTTCGTGCGAAAGCGGGTTATTTGAAGCGTAGCCGGGCAGAACGGCAATTTGCGTAATCTGACGCTCGGCCAACGCGCTGCCGTTGCTCAGACCCGCACGAAACGTGATGTCTTCGGGCGCGTATGTTTCCCCGGTACGGCGGTCGACAGCACAATGGGCAGCGGTCAGCACCATGTCCTGCGCGATCAGAGTACCTGTGCAATAGGACTCTTCGCGCACATCCAGCCGCCCGATTGCTTCCCAACCGTAAAGGTCGTCCCGGTCTGTCAGCTTGCGTTTGTTGGCTTGCGCATGGGATGCGGTCGCCAGAACACTCAGGCCCAAAAGCAGACTTAGAAAGACCTTGGTCATGGCCGGATAAACCTTGCACCGACGTTCTTGCCCGTCCCCGAACCGGAGGTCGACAATCCAAATCCGTGCCCGGCAGACAGCTCGTCTCGCAGCAATTGCAGCGAATGTTCAACCGCAGTTCCGATCGCAACGCTCTGGCCATCCATGCTGGCCTTTGCCGCCACAACCGACACGATCTGAGGGCGCGCGCCTGTAAAAGAAAAAACCGGTGCTCCTGAAGACCCGAAGTCGACGTCGCAAGACATGATCATAACGCCTGCCTGCCGGTTCATGACCGAACAAACCTGTTGCAACGAAGGCGCTTCTGACCGGTCATGTGCATATGACACCACGCCTACTTCCGCACCCCGGCGCGGCTGATCTCCTGATTCAAACGGAATGACCGATGTGTTGCGGATCGGCTGCCAAAGCTCGATCAGGGCGACATCCGCGCCGACACGGTCCGTCGACGACTCGGCACTGAATTGATAATCCGGGTGAATTACAGCTTGTCTTGCCGTTCGATAAGCCAAAGCACGCCCCAGCCGCCACCCGGCCAGAAATTCGATATCGGACGGGTTCACCCGCTGCCCGGACACCTTGTCGAACAGGCAGTGCGCCGCTGTCAGCACAAGGGTTGGCGACACAAGCGTTCCGGTGCAGAACCCTTTTCCGGCAATATCCAGACGCCCGACAGCCATCCATTCGCGCCCGGAATCCGAGGTCTCCAGGCTTTCCAGCCTGGTGTCCTGTGCTGTAGCCGTCATCGGCAAAGCACAAAGAACAATCGCCTTAATCCAGTTGCGCACTCGGGTCTCCGGGGACTCACTCTGAGGCTTTTGTCCTACGTGTCACGTTGGGCAAAAATAGGGCGATCGGAGTCTAGGTGAATTTCCTGAGGAAATGATGCGGGGCGGCATCAGAGTGGCTTATCGCAAAATAGGAACAGAATCTCCTGCCCGTTGCAACGCGGGTGGTTTCGGCCCCCCTGTTGCCCAATCCAGCAACTCGACCGTATGAACGACTGGCACTTGGGTGCCGGACCCGATTTGCATCATGCAACCGATATTGCCTGCTGCGATGATATCAGGTTTCTTGACCTCAAGTGTCCTGATTTTACGCTGCTTCAACTGACCCGAGATTTCCGGCTGCATCAGGTTGTAAGTCCCTGCGCTACCGCAGCACAAATGGCTGTCGGCAGGCTCGACCACTTTGAACCCGGCACGTTTCAGAAGGTCTTTGGGATAGGTCTTGATCTTCTGCCCATGCTGCAGCGAACAGGCTGCGTGATACGCAACTGTAAGGTCCTGATCACGCCGTTCGGGTAGACTCAGCTTCATAACCAGCTCACTGATATCCATCGCGATACCCGAGACCCGCGCAGCATCGACCGAGAGCGCGTCGTTCCGGAACATATGCCCGTAATCCTTGACCGTCGTCCCACAGCCTGAGGTATTGATCACGATGGCGTCCAATCCGCCGCCGTCCATCTCGCGAATCCAGGCCCTGATATTGGCGATTGCGGCTGCGTGGCTGTCTTTCACCTTGCCCATGTGATGGGTCAGCGCTCCACAACATCCTGCACCCTCAGCCACCACAACCTCACATCCCAGCCGGGTCAGCAGACGGATCGTGGCGTCATTAATGTCAGTATTCAGCGCTTTCTGTGCGCAGCCCGTCATCAGCGCCACCCGCATTTTCCGCTCGCCTTCGGGCGCAAAGCTTTGAGGGTCATCGTTACGGCTGACCGGCGGAATGTTCTTGGGCGCCATGTCCAGCATGGCACGCAAACGGGCATCTGGCATCAAAAACCGGAACGGGCGACCCAGTTTCGCCCCGATCAGCGCCCAGCGAAAGCGCATCGGATAGGGCAGGATCTGTGCCAGAACCCAACGCAAAATACGATCCGCCAAAGGGCGTTTGTAATTCGCCTCGATATATTCCCGCGCGTGATCGACCAGATGCATATAGTGCACACCTGATGGGCAAGTGGTCATGCAAGCCAGACAGGACAGGCACCGATCGATATGTTTGACCGTCTTTTCATCGGGCTGCCGCTCGTTTTCGAGCATATCCTTGATCAGATAGATGCGCCCGCGCGGACTGTCCAACTCGTCGCCAAGAACCTGATAGGTCGGACAAGTCGCCGTGCAGAATCCGCAATGGACGCAATTGCGCAGAATTTCGTTCGAGCGCTTGGTTGCCGGGTCTTGCAGCTGCCGTTCTGAGAATGATGTCTGCATAAACCTATCCCATCAGCCCCGGATTAAACAATTCACGTGGGTCAAACTTAGCGCGCAACCCCTTTGTCAGGCTCGAGACGGCCACGTTTTCCGGTTGAAAACGCCCCAGTCGCGCGACTGTTTCTGCATCCGCTCGTACAAGTGTCGCGTGGCCAGAAAACACACCTAGACGCGCGCGCAGATCCGTACCTTTCGGGACGCGCAGCCAGACAAGCCCACCGCCCCAGTCGAAAAGCAACTGATCCGCTTCGGCACGCGCTGAAACTTCGGCCGCATCTCCGGGTTTTACTGAAAGCCGCCAGACATCCCCGTCCTGCCCCTGAAACGGATGAGCATCGCGGATACCAGCCCACAGCGTGTCTGCATCCGCTTCCTCTGAAATCTCTCCAAACCGGGACAGTTCAGCCGCCAACTTGCCTGTGCGATATGCGACCGCGTCCGTGAAGCCTTCGACCCTAAGCAGGGCTTTCCCGGCGTCGGGATCATACGCGGCCCCCGTTACTTCGAACGGCGATCTCAGCGCAGCGGACAGAACCCGAACCGCAGTTCCAGCTTCCCGGACCCCAACAGATAATGTTGCCACCCGTTCCGGTTTTGGAAGCACCTTCAGCGAAACTTCGGTCAAAACTCCTAAAGTACCCCAGGACCCGCCCATCAATTTGACCAGATCGTACCCGGTGACGTTCTTCATGACGCGGCCACCGTTCTTGATCACCTGCCCGCGCCCATCGACATAGCGTACCCCCAGCAGAAAATCCCGGCAGGCCCCGGCCTGAATCCGTCGCGGGCCCGAAATATTGGCCGCGACGACGCCGCCAATGGTCGGTTCACCTTGTGTCCCCAGCAATCCGCGATGATCCATCGGCTCAAACGCGAGGTGCTGGCCCTCTGCTTCCAGCGTCGCCGTGATCTCGGCCAAGGGCGTCCCCGCCCGTGCAACAAGGGTCAGCGCCCCGGGTTCGTATAGCGTAATACCGCGCAAAGCTCCGGTTTCGATTTCCGCATACGGGCTGGCAATTCCACGCGTCCCGCCTCCGACAATGCGTACAGGGTTTTCTAACCCGACCACCAGCTTTGCCAGATCGGCCTCAGTCTCAGGTCTCATTGGCTTCATCTTTTCCAAAATACTCCGGGGGCAAGGGGGCAGCGCCCCCTTATTCTGCAGCCATACGCCGCGGCTCCGACACGTCGAGCGGAAACACTTTGGCCGCGTTCAGCAGCCATTTGGGATCGAAAACGTCCTTAACCGCCATCTGCGCCTCAAGATCGGCAGGTGAATATTGATGAGACATCAGATCCCGCTTTTCGATCCCCACACCATGTTCCCCAGTCAGACAGCCGCCCTCGTCAACACACAGCTTCAGAATCTCTGCCCCAAAAGCTTCGCATTTTTCCAGATCGCCGGGTTTGTTGGCATCGAACAAGATCAGCGGATGCATATTTCCGTCGCCCGCGTGGAACACATTTCCGACCGGCAACCCAAACTCCCCACTCAATTCTCCGATACGACGCAGAACGGTTGGTAGGGCTGACACCGGGATCGTGCCATCCAGACACATGTAATCGTTCAATTGTCCCATGGCACCGAATGCAGATTTCCGACCCAACCAGATCTTGGCGCTTTCCTCGGCCGACTGGCTTTCGCGCAATTCAACCGGGTCATGGCGTTTTGCTATCTCGATGATTTTCGAAAGCTGAAAATCTATTTCAGCGTCAGACCCCTCCACTTCGACGATCAGCAGCGCGTTGCAATCGGGATACCCGGCATGGGCAAAGTTTTCGCAGGCCCTGATGCACAATGTATCCATGAACTCGATCGCGACCGGCAATATGCCCGATTGGATGATGTCCGAGACACACTGCCCCGCAACCTCATTGTCATTAAAACCCATCAGGACCGGTCGTGCGCCCTCGGGCTTGCGAAGAATACGCAGCGTGGCCTCGGTCACCACACCCAGTTGACCTTCGGACCCACAGATGACGCCCAACAGGTCCAGACCTGGTGCATCCAGATGCGCACCACCGATTTCGACAACGCTGCCGTCCATCATGACCATGGTCACGCCCAACAGGTTGTTTGTTGTTACCCCATATTTGAGGCAATGCGCTCCGCCCGAGTTCATCGCGATATTGCCAGCAATGGCACAGGCCAGCTGCGAAGACGGATCGGGGGCGTAGAAGAAATCCTTTTCTTCGACCGCACCGGTAACGCTTAGATTGGTGCGACCCGTCTGTACTTTGATGAAGCGGTTGTCATAGTCGATTTCCAACACCTCATTCATCCGTGCGACGCCCAGAATGACGCAATCCGCCGTCGGCAAGGCTCCACCGGCCAGTGAAGTGCCCGCACCGCGCGGCACCACAGGCACGTTTTCGTCATGACAAATGCGCAGAACATCCGAAACCTGCTGTGTGCTTGACGGCAGCACGGCCAGCATTGGCGGGCATTTATAGGCCGTCAAAGCGTCACACTCGTAAGCGCGGGTTTCGGAGGGGTCATGGATGATCGCATCTTCGGGCAGAACCCGCGACAGCCGCGCAACAAGCGCAGATTTCCGGCTCAGAACATCCGGGCTTGGCTTTGGCATCTCCATGGCATTCCTCCTTTTGGTAAAATTATATTACCAATTTATCGCACTGGCAAGTTCCCATGCCCGACCTTACTGTCGCGGTCATGATCTGGATCGAACGTGCCGCTCTTTTTGCCCCTCTGGACTACGCATCATTGCTTTTGCTGCTGGTTGCGTGGCTGTGGATCGGGTGGAAAATCGAACATCCGTCACCGCAGAGGCAATCCGTAGCTCTTATGATGGACGATTACCGGCGCGACTGGATGCGCGAGATGGTGACCCGCCAACCGCGCATGTTCGACGCGCAAGTCGTGGCGGCCATGCGGCAGGGCAGTACATTTTTCGCGTCGACCACGATGATTGCCATCGGGGGCGGGCTGGCCCTGCTGGGCAATACCGAAAGACTGGCAGGCGTCGCAATCGACCTCGCCATCGGCAGTGTCCCGGCAATGGTCTGGGAGATCAAAATCCTTTTCGTCGTATTGCTGCTGGCCAACGCATTTCTGAAATATGTCTGGGCGCACCGCCTTTTCGGATACTGCGCCGTGTTGATGGCTGCAGTTCCCAATGACCCCGAAGACCCGCAAACCTATCCCCGCGCCCGTCAGGCGGCTGAAATCTGTGTCACCGCCGCGCGCAGCTTCAACCGTGGTCTGCGCGCCACTTATTTTGCACTGGCGTCGTTGGCATGGTTTCTTGGACCTGTCGCGCTCATTTTGGGCACAGCGGTCACGTTTGGCGTCTTGTATCGGCGCGAGTTCGCCTCACACTCCCGGGAAATACTCATGGCCCGAGCCGCCAGCACGGATACGTGATACCGATGCGCTATCCCACTGGTTACACTGGTGCGATGCGATACTTGATTCTCTGCGCCATGTTGGCGAGCCCCGCCCTTGCCGACCCGCCAACAATCGAACAGGTCCGCACCAGTGCAAACGGTGATACATGGCGGTTCGATGTGACGATCCGGCATCCCGATACGGGTTGGGATCATTACGCCGATGGCTGGCGTGTTCTGGATATGGATGGAAACGAGTTGGGAATGCGCGTCCTGCTCCATCCTCACGAAACCGAACAACCCTTTACCCGCTCTCTGGGCGGGGTGGTCATTCCCGATGGCATGACACAGGTGCAAATTCAGGCACGGTGCATCGTCGATGGATGGAAGGAAGGCACCACAGTGGTCAAACTGGATTGACCCTCAGAAAATACCCATGGCCAGACCGGCACTCAAAGCGGCTCCTGTCTCGCGGCATTGATCCAGTTGGTCTTGCGGGATTGTCTTTTCGGCCAAAATGGCCTCGGGCGTTTGCGCATGAGTACAGATGATCAGCGGAGGCTGAACAGCTTTTAATCGCCAACCGGTGGCTATCCGTGCGATCTGACGGGCGGCGTTTTCACCATCCGATCCTGCGCAAATCATCTGCGCATAGGGTCGGCCTTCTAGCTTTCCCAGCACCGGGTAGTAGCAGCGGTCGAAGAATTCCTTCATCAGACCCGAAATTGCCGCCAGATTTTCAGGCGCGCAAAAGATGTAGCCATCGGAGGCCAACAGATCTTCCGGCCCGGCTTGATCGGCAGGCATAAGCTTTGTGTCAGTCTCACCTCGCGCCGCTTCGGCCGCGGCTTCGGCCATCTGCCGGGCACCGCCTGTGCGCGAGTGGTAGACAATCAGTAGCTGCGCCATGTCAGACCCGGTGATAGGGGCCACCTGACAGAATGGTCGCGGCCCGGTAAAGTTGCTCGGCCAGCATCACACGGACCAGCATATGGGGCCAGACCATCGACCCGAATGAAATGGAAAAATCCGCCTCGGCCCGCAGAATCGGGTCAATTCCATCCGCACCACCGATCACAAATGCCAGGTCCTGCCGACCCGCGTCGCGCCAATCACCCAGCTTCTTCGCGAAATCGGGCGAGGACATGACACGCCCCCGTTCATCCAGCGTGCACAACACTGCCCCTTTGGGCAGGGCCTTGCGCAGCAGCGCGGCCTCGGCTGCCATGCCTGCGTTTTTCTTGTCTTCAACCTCGATCACCTGCGCAGGCCCAAGGCCCAGCGCACGGCCGGTCCGGTCAAATCGGGTCAGGTAATCGTCAAGCAGTGTCTTCTCGGGTCCGGCGCGCAATCGCCCGACCGCAACTATGCTGATACGCATATCTCTCTCGCCTCCGGCCTGTTAATGCAGGCCGGGATAGCGCCTCAGTTCGCCGAGGCGCTGCCGCCCTGAGGCAGCCACATCTTTTCCAGCTGATAGAATTCACGCACTTCGGGGCGGAAGATATGGACGATGACGTCGCCCGTATCGATCAGCACCCAGTCGCCGGTATCCTTGCCTTCGACCTTCGAGGTGAAACCGAATTCCTGCTTGATGCGATCCGTCAGCTTTTCCGCCATGGCCGACACCTGACGGGTCGACCGACCCGAGGCAATCACCATGTGATCCGCAACCGATGACTTGCCCTGCAGGTTGATCTGCACGACGTCTTCGGCCTTGTCATCGGAAAGTGAGGAAAGGATTCGTTCAAGCAGCTTGTCGCTGATTGACTGAGAGTGGGCCATTATGTTGACCCCATCATCGGCGGGCAAACCCGCCTGTGTATGTAGAGACAGGACATAGTCCTCCTTTGTTGCGCGCCGTGAAACCCCGGCGCCGGGGTACTAATAAGGTAGCAAGGGGAATGCAACATTTCAATGAATGCGCGCTGCAGCGCGTACACAGACGCTTACTCTGTGATGATCTGTTGCGCAGTTGCGCCGTCCGGTAACAGTCGGATTTCGCGCTGCGGGAAGGGGATCGAGATACCTTCTTCCTTGAATGCGTCCCAAAGCGCCAGATAGACATTGCCCCTGATATTGGTCAGCCCCTTTGTCGGGTCGCTGATCCAGAACCTCAGCACATAATCCACGCTGCTGTCACCAAATCCGGTGATGTGGCAAACCGGTTCATGTTTGCCGCCGCTCAGGACCCGGGCAACCGCCTTTACCGCCCTGATTGCGGTTGCGCGCACTTTATGCGGATCGTCGTCATAGCTGGTACCAAAATCCAGATCCAATCTCACGAACCGGTCGGAATGCGACCAGTTCACCACCTGGTTGGTAATCAGATCTTCGTTTGGTATCAGGTACTCGCGCCCGTCCCGTGTTACGACCGACACATATCGCGCGCCAAGTGCATTGATCCAACCGAACGTATCCCCCAACGAGATCACATCGCCCGGCTTGATCGAGCGGTCCATCAGGATGATGATCCCCGATATCAGGTTCGACACTACTTTTTGCAAACCGAACCCGATACCCACGCCGATGGCGCCAGACAAAAGCGCGATGCCGGTTAGATCGAACCCCAACGTGCGGATCGCAGCCATAAAGACTGCCCCGTAAAGCAGAACCTGTATGCCTTTTGACAACAGCACCTGCATGGACGGCGTTATGTCGTCATTGCCTTGCAATGCGCGTTCGGCTGCGCGCGTGCCGATACGGGCCAGTGTCAGCAGGATGCCAATCAGCAATGTGGCCTTGAGAATCCCAAGGGCCGAAATATGCAGATCCCCGATGGAAATCGCGACACCATCAAGAAAACCCGCGACATCATCCGTCAGATTCAGCGCGACAAGCGTTGCGTAGATCCACATTGCCCACTTGAAAATCCGGCGAAGCGTGCGGTTTTGGACCAGTCTCGCGACCAGTGCTATCGCCAGCCACGCCGCCGCCAACGTAGCTATCACCCCGATAATATAGCTGCGCGATGGCCAGGTGAGCTGCTGCATGGTCAGATACAATGCCCACGAAAGCAGAATGAAGTAGACCAGCGCCAACCGCCGCATCAGCTGCACCAGAACCCGCAGCCGCCATTTCGGCCATCCCGTGCGTGAACGAGCCCAGGCATCCCATCTAGACTGAGTCAGGAATTTCAGCAGCAAAGCCAGCGCCCACAGCAACAGGATGATGAGCAATTGATATTGTCGCCAGCCCGGCGTGACGATCAGATCAAGCAGCCTCTCGAATTGCGCGGAAAAAGCCGCAACCATGTTGTTGTAGAGGTCCGTCAGCGTACTGGGGATCAGGTCTTGGTTCATGCACGTCTCCTGCGGGGTCAGCTTGGACAGCAATGCGGGGCGATGCAAGCCTGACACTGGTTTTGAACCTTGATTGCCGGAAGGGCGCGGTATATCTGAACCGCATGAGACTCAATGTGGCCCAACTTCAGAATCTGGAAGATCGCGCGCGCTTGCGTGAACGGTTCTTTGGCGCTGCCCGCACGGTTCTGGCGCGCCTATCCGTCGCCTGAGCTAACTCGCCAGCTATTTCTCATTACATACGGGAGAGGACCGATGTCCCCCAAGACACTCTATGACAAGATTTGGGATGCCCATGTCGCGCACGAAGCCGATGATGGAACCTGCCTGCTTTATATCGACCGCCATCTGGTGCACGAAGTTACCAGCCCGCAGGCTTTTGAAGGGCTGCGCATGGCAGGCCGTAAAGTGCGCGCGCCGGAAAAGACCATCGCTGTACCGGACCACAACGTGCCGACCACACCGGACCGCGTGAACGGGATCGAAAACCCGGAATCACGCATTCAGGTCGAGGCACTGGACAAGAACGCCAAGGATTTCGGCATTCACTACTACCCGGTGAATGACGTGCGCCAGGGCATTGTCCACATCGTTGGCCCGGAACAGGGCTGGACCCTGCCGGGTATGACCGTTGTCTGCGGCGACAGCCACACAGCGACTCACGGTGCATTCGGCGCGCTGGCTCACGGTATCGGCACGTCTGAGGTTGAGCATGTTCTGGCCACGCAAACGCTGATCCAGAAGAAGTCCAAGAACATGAAGGTGGAAATCACCGGCAAGTTGCAACCGGGCGTGACCGCCAAGGACATTACTCTGGCTGTGATCGGTGAGACCGGCACCGCTGGCGGTACCGGCTATGTCATCGAGTATTGCGGCGAAGCAATCCGTGATCTGTCAATGGAAGGTCGCATGACCGTCTGCAACATGGCGATTGAAGGCGGGGCTCGTGCCGGTCTGATCGCGCCGGATGAAACAACGTTCGAATATGTCAAAGGCCGCCCGCACGCGCCGAAAGGCGCGCAGTGGGAAGCGGCTCTGACATGGTGGAAAACGCTCTTTACTGATGAAGGCGCGCATTTCGACAAGGTCATCACCCTGCGCGGCGAAGACATCGCGCCGGTCGTGACCTGGGGCACCAGCCCCGAGGACGTTCTGCCGATCACCGCAACCGTCCCGAACCCCGAAGATTTCGAAGGTGGCAAAGTCGACGCGGCCCGCCGCTCCATCGAATACATGGGGCTGAAAGCCGGCCAGAAGCTGAGCGAAGTTGAGATCGACACCGTCTTTATCGGTTCGTGCACCAACGGCCGGATCGAAGACCTGCGGGCCGCCGCCGAGATTCTGAAAGGCAAAAAGATCAAGGATGGCATACGCGCCATGGTCGTTCCGGGCTCGGGTCTGGTCCGCGCACAGGCCGAAGAAGAAGGTCTGGCGAATATCTTCAAAGAAGCCGGTTTCGAATGGCGTCTGGCAGGCTGTTCGATGTGTCTGGCGATGAATCCCGACCAGTTGCAACCGGGTGAACGCTGCGCCGCGACTTCGAACCGCAACTTTGAAGGCCGTCAGGGCCGGGGCGGGCGTACCCACCTGCTAAGCCCGGCAATGGCCGCCGCAGCGGCAATCACAGGACGGCTGACAGACGTTCGTGAAATGATGTAAGCTACCCTCATAACTGGATATTTGAGGGATTGAAGACATGAGTGACTGGACAAAATGGCTATTGCTTGGACTTCTGTCCATCGTGTTCGGCATCTTTGTGCTGGGCGCACCGGTCGTGGCATCAATTACCGTGACGGTGGTCACAGGTGTATTGCTGTTGATTTCGGGCGCATTGCAGGTTGTTGGCGGCTTCACAGTTGAAGGGACCGGCAACAAGATACTGTCACTTATCATGGGTGTCGTGATGCTGTTTCTGGGCTGGTCCTTTCTGGATCACCCACTGCAAGGAACGCTGACACTGGCAACCGTCTGCCTGATCCTGTTCATGGCTGGCGGCATTGCCCGCGTGATCCTGTCGTTCCAGATGCGCGGAACACAGTATTTCTGGGCGACGCTGGTCTCGGGCATCATGTCGATTGTTCTGGCGATCCTGATCTGGCGCTTTGCCGCGATGGATCCTTCGGTGCTGCTGCAATTGCTGGGCATCCTGCTGGGGATCGAGATGATCTTTAACGGGCTCGGCCTTGTCTTCATGGCGTTCTTCGTCAAGGACGCACCAAAAGAAACGAAACAAGCTTAACGCGGGGTCTGGGCGCGGCCCTCTCCCGCAGGAGTGTGAACATGGATAAGTTTGAAAAAGTCCACGGGGTGGCCGCCCCAATGCCGCTGATCAATATCGACACCGATATGATCATCCCGAAAGTACACCTGAAAACAATCAAACGGTCCGGCCTGGGCGTCGTTCTGTTCGACGAGATGCGCTATCACGATGACGGTCAGGAGAATGAAGAATTCATCCTGAACAAGCCTGCCTATCGCGAGGCCGAGATTCTGGTTGCAGGCGACAACTTCGGCTGTGGGTCCTCACGCGAACATGCGCCCTGGGCGATCAAGGATTTCGGCATCAAGGTCGTGATCTCGACCAGTTTTGCCGACATCTTCTTCAACAACTGTTTCAAGAACGGCATTCTGCCGATCGTTGTCGAGGCAGAACACCACGCGATCCTTATGGATGATGCGCATAAAGGCGAAAACGCCCGCATGACCGTACATCTGGAAGACCAGCAGATCACCACATCGGACGGCGTCGTGATCGATTTCGAAATCGATCCTCACCGCAAGCACTGCCTGCTGAATGGTCTGGATGATATCGGGCTAACGATGGAAAAAGATCATCACATCGACAAGTTCGAGGATCACGCCAGTCAGGCCCGTCCCTGGGTGTGATTCTGGGGACGAATCTGTGGATACTCAACCTGACGGGGTCGCCAAGGCGGCCCCGCTCGCATTCTTGGGGTTGATTTTTCGCAAACCACAACATGTGGGTATCAATTTGAGATACACGTCGGATTTGCGTCGAAAATGATGCAATACCGCACCAGTTGCGCCATCTTTTTGCCCGAAATCCCGTGTTTTCTGCACCTCGGCTTGAGCAAAATGCCGCTTATCGTTCATGTTGGCGCTAAAGAGGCATCCGTCAACGTCAGACGAAGCGACGGGCACAAGTTGGAAACAAGTCGACAAAGATCGGCTGATCCGGTTTGAAAAAGGGTTCGGATAGTGATTGCGCGCACAACAGGGGCGGCGATACGCGGTATACTTGTTGCACTTATGGTGCTGACACCTGCGTTGTACCTGCCTGTCTCATCTACGAACGGGACCGAGATACTGGTCTTTCTCGCGATCCTCGCGTTTATCCTGACCTTTGCCGAATACAATTCCGCCTTTCCCAGCTTCATCGAATTCCGCGACGCGCCCCCGGTCAATCGCCTTCGGTTTGTCGGCCTGATGTCGATGGTCACCTTTCTGACGCTGATCTGCAAAAACGCCTTTGAACCAACGCAGTTGACCACATTCTCTTATTCGGTTGGTTTGGCTGTCGCAAATGTGGTGGACTTCCCCTATTCTCCGGTGCGCCTCATCGTGTTGATGTTGCCCCCGGATGCCAGCCACGCCTTGATTGAACTGGTCCGCATCACGGCCAGCGTGGCTTATGTCGCGGCATTGGTCACGATTGTCAGCTTTGCCTATGCGGTCAGGGTTCGGGGATGGCCAACCGGAAATGGCGCCTTCAATGTTTGGACAAACCTGCCGCTGTTTGACCCGACCAAAGGGGGCGATGTCGTTACGCGCCTTCAACGGGATGGCCGCCTGAACATCTGTATCGGCATTCTGCTGCCATTCCTCATTCCGGCGATAATCAAGTTGATGAGCAGTGTGATCGCCCCGATCTCTCTCGGGAACCCACAGACCTTGATCTGGACCATGAGCGCATGGGCCTTCCTGCCCGCCAGCATGATCATGCGCGGCATGGCGACCCTCAGGATCGCGGGCTTGATCATGGAAAAACGCCGCGCCTATTCGACCAGCGAGTCAACACAGACCGCATGATCCGCATCTTGTGTCTGCTATGGCTGCCCTTTGCGGCACAGGCAGAAGTCGTGCGTATCGCCACCTATAATACCGAGCTCAGCAGAAAAGGTCCCGGCCTACTGGTTCGCGACATTCAACGCGATGACGCGCAAGTTCTGGCCGTTGTCGACGTTATCTTAGCCGCGCGCCCTGACATCATCGCCCTTCAGGGTATCGACTGGGACCTGAACAATACCGCTGTAACAGCCCTGACCGGGAAACTGCGCAACGCGGGGCTTGATTACGGATATTACCTTGCCACACAACCCAATGCCGGGCTGGAAACCTCGCTTGACCTGGACGGCGATAGCAAGGCCCAAGGCCCCGGCGACGCCCAAGGCTGGGGCCAGTTCACAGGTCAAGGTGGGCTGGCGGTGTTATCACGATACGAAATTATCACAGCTGAGGTTCAGGATTATTCTGCGCTGTTGTGGCGCAGTTTACCGGGCGCCACCCTGCCTGGCGTAAACGGGCAACCCTTCCCGTCTGACGCGGCACATCAGATACAACGCTTGTCTTCGACTGCACATTGGGTTGTACCGATCGAAACCCCGTATGGGCGGCTCAATCTCATGACCTTTCATGCGGCGCCGCCCGTTTTCGATGGGCCCGAGGATCGAAACGGGTTGCGCAATCAGGATGAGATCCGGCTCTGGTCCGTAATATTGAACGGTGAACTGGAGCCAGTCCCCGAAGGTGCCTTTGTGATCGCCGGCGATGCCAACCTTGATCCAACGCGTGGAGAGGGCCGTAAACAGGCCATTCAGTCCCTTCTGACCCATCCCCGTTTGCAAGACCCGCTGCCGAAAGACCCTTCAGGCTCGACCTCAACGGTCGCTTGGAAGGCCACGGGTGAAATGCGCGTGGATTATGTGTTGCCGTCCGCCGACCTGCGCATTTCGGATGCCGGTGTGACGTGGCCGGAAAAAGGCAACAAGCTTTACGAATCTGCCCTACGTGCCAGCAGGCACCGATTGGTCTGGGTTGACGTCACCCTGCCTTAAGGCATGATCGACTCTGGGGTCGCATAGGACAAAGTCACCAGGTTAGGTGAGATTGCAGAACGCAATGCATCATCCAGATCGGTCTGATGCTCAGAACCCAGTAACTCGGTCAGGTACGATCCGTCCAACTGGTGTGGCACCTGCCACAGATACCGCATTTCAATCAGGTGTGAAGACATGCGCCAGAATGGTCGCGCCAGCTGCAATGGCCACCATTGCATCGGCTTCACGGATATGTCGCGTCCGGTCACTCTCGTCAAAGACTGCGCGATCTGAGTTCCGGTCAGAGTGTAGCCAGCAAAAGGAACATCGCAGAACCGCGGCAGATCCTTTCGAATTTCACACAGCGCGACGGCAGCTTGGGCCAAATCAGGCAGATAGGCCCAGGCGTGCAAAGCTTCTGGATCTCCGGGATACACGAATTGATTGCGCGACAGATGCTTGATCATGACCTGATCGAACCAGTTTCCAGATGCCTCGGTGTCAATGAAATCACCCGCACGCAGAAGGATCGTACGGACGGTTGAGGCGCGATACGTCTCCTCCATCTCGATCCGGATGCGGCCAAGCGGATTGGTGGCCAAGTGCGGTGTACTCCCGGACCATGGGCCTTGCGTGTCCGCTCCAAACACATAGACGTTGCCTGGAACCAGTACGGTGGCTCCGGTCTCGGACGCGGCATCTATCACACGTCTGGTAAGGTCGGGCATTTCACGCGACCAATCAGGATAGAGCGGGTTCCACCCATTTACGATGACATCCACCCCTTTTGCCGCCTGGGAAAGAGAATCGGACCCGCGACGGAATGTCTGCACGGTCCAACCCGCATTCCGAAACGCCTTTGCAGCATTACGCCCAAACCGGCCCGACGCGCCGAGTATCAGAGCAGTTTGTGTCATTGATACCTCCTGTTTCGGACCAATCTATCCATTCAATGCACGTATGGAATTGCCGGGAAATGTAGAATGTGTATTCAATTATGAATGGATAAAGCACTGACGCATGCGGATTGGTCTCTGATCCAAAGCTTTCTGGCCGTGGCCGAAACAGGATCCCTGTCTGCCGCTGCTCGGCACCTTGATCGCAGCCAACCCACATTGGGGCGGCAAGTACAAAGCCTTGAGACCGAACTGGGCGTATCCTTGTTCGACCGCCACGCGCGCGGCCTGAAACTAAGCGTGGCAGGTTCCCAGCTCTTGCCGATGGCGCAGCAAATGCACAGCGCCATGACTGCCTTCAGCCTTGCCGCCGCAGGGCAGTCGCAGCAGCTTGAAGGCTCGGTCCGCATCACCGCTTCGGTCTTCGCATCGCATCATCTGCTGCCTCCGATTCTGGCGAATATCCGAAGGCAGGAACCCGCCATTCAACTTGAGCTGGTCGCCACCGATACCACGGAAAACCTGTTATACCGCGAGGCAGATATTGCCGTTCGCATGTATCGCCCCGCGCAGATGGATATCATTTCGCGTTATCTGGGCGAGGTGCCGTTATGCTTTTGCGCGGCCAGGTCCTATCTCGACCGTAAGGGACGCCCCAAGACACCCGAGGAACTTTTTTCCCACGACCTTGTGGGGTTTGACGCCAATCAGGAAATCATCAAGGCCATGCGCGAAAAAGGATGGCCCGCAAGCCGCAACAGTTTTGCGACCCGCTGCGATCTGCAAAGCGCCTATTGGGAACTGATCCGCGCGGGATGCGGCATTGGCTTCAGTCAGGTCCAGATGGCCGAAGCCGACCCGGATGTCGAAATCTTGCCGCTGGATGTTGAAATCCCGGTTCTGCCCGTGTGGTTGGCTGCGCCGCAGGCCATGCGCCAGACCCCACGTATCCGCAGGGTCTGGGATTTGCTGGCAGAAGGGCTCAAGGCCAGCCTCTGAGGATCAAAGAGGGCCCGTATACGTTCCGCGCGCCGGGTAGTTATTGCCCAAAGTGAACTTCAGACCACCTGCGATATCCGACATCGACGGACGTCCAAAAGGCGTGGTCTGCTGCCACCCAAAATAAAGCGTCCGGTCAGGTGCGATGTAAAAATGTCCGGGCTCTGCGAACAGGTCTGGTTCGGCACTGCCTTCGCGCCTGGTCGAGATGTTCAGCCCCCAACC
Organism: Ruegeria sp. N7; assembly: GCF_056531345.1. Classification (NCBI taxonomy): domain Bacteria; kingdom Pseudomonadati; phylum Pseudomonadota; class Alphaproteobacteria; order Rhodobacterales; family Roseobacteraceae; genus Ruegeria; species Ruegeria sp. N7. The sequence goes on from NZ_JBQFLR010000007.1 coordinate 104,455, forward strand.
CTCCCGTGCCTCAGACAGGGGCAGGCTGTGGCCTACACGCAGGCGGGAAACATTGGCTTTTGCTGCGGTTTCAGCGGCACGTTCGGCGGTATCGGTGGTGATCATGATAACCTCGACACCCAGCGCCGCGAAATCGTCCAGCGCCGCCTCGGCCTCGGTCATCTGCCTGATGCAGATCGGGCAATGCAATCCGCGATATTGAATCACCAGCGTTCCGTTTTCGCCCTTGTTGGTCTCGAGGTCGAAACTGCCATGGGCGACAGTTTCAATTTTCAGCGCAGGAACCAGATTTCCGGGTGTCAGCATGTGTTTTCCTTGTGTTTTGACAGGTCTGTCTCATTGACCCGATGCTGCGCAGACGCTAGGGCCTGTGCAACAAAACGCAAGGAGACCCTTCATGCCCAACCCCTCGCTCCTCATCCTGCCCGGAGACGGAATTGGCCCAGAAGTTATGGCCGAAGTGCGCAGAATCATCGATTGGTTCGGTGCCAATCGTGGTCTTCAATTTGACGTGAGCGAGGACCTGGTGGGTGGTGCCGCCTATGACGCCCACGGCAAGCCTCTGTCCGATGAGACCATGGCAAAGGCGCAAGAGGTTGACGCGGTTCTGCTGGGCGCCGTCGGCGGTCCGAAATACGACGATCTGGATTTCAGCCTGAAACCCGAACGTGGCCTGCTGCGCCTGCGTAAGGAAATGGACCTGTATTCGAACCTGCGCCCCGCGCAGTGTTTTGACGCGCTTGCCGATTTCTCTTCGCTGAAGAAAGACATCGTTGCCGGTCTGGATATCATGATCGTGCGCGAACTGACGTCGGGCGTCTATTTCGGTGAGCCGCGCGGCATCTTCGAGGAAGGCAACGAACGCGTCGGCATCAACACCCAGCGTTACACCGAATCCGAGATCGAACGCGCCGCGCGCTCGGCTTTTGAACTGGCAATGCGCCGCAACAAAAAGCTGTGCTCGATGGAAAAAGCCAACGTCATGGAATCGGGCATCCTGTGGCGCGAAGTCGTCACCCGCGTCGCAGCGGACTACCCCGAAGTTGAGCTGAGCCATATGTACGCTGACAACGGCGCGATGCAGCTTGTGCGCGCACCGAAACAGTTTGATGTGATCCTGACCGACAACCTGTTCGGTGACATCCTGTCCGACTGCGCCGCGATGCTGACCGGGTCGCTGGGCATGTTGCCTTCGGCCTCTCTGGGCGCGCCGATGGCTAATGGTCGGCCCAAGGCAATGTATGAACCCGTCCATGGCTCGGCCCCGGATATCGCCGGTCAGGGCAAAGCCAACCCGATCGCCTGTATCCTCAGCTTTGCTATGGCCCTGCGCTACAGCTTTGATCAGGGCGAAGAAGCGGATCGTCTGGAGGCCGCGATCGAGAAAGTACTGGCCGATGGTGTACGCACCGGCGACCTGCTTGCAGATGAGGGCGTTCAGCCCGTATCAACCACTGAAATGGGCGACGCGATCCTTGCGGCCTTGGATGCCAGCGTCTGAAACACGAAACAGCGAAATGACAAAAGGCGGTGCCCGATGCACCGCCTTTTTTCGTTTTTTCCCTCAGAGAAGGCTCTAGTTTCCACCGAAAATATTCTTCAGAAGATTGTTGATATCATCGGCAAAGCCTCCGCGCTTTCGGCGCGGTTGTGGCTGTGCGACCTGAACCGGCGGCGCTGGTGCCATCATCGGCAAGGGTGTCGGTGTCATCCCTTCGGTGACTCGCAGCATGGTTTCTCTCCAGATTTCCGCGGGCAAACCTCCACCGGTCACACCAGATAGGGGCGTGTTGTCGTCGTAGCCCATCCAAACGCCGGTTACGTAATCCGCAGTAAACCCGATGAACCATGCATCCCGCGCCGCCTGGGTTGTGCCCGTTTTGCCCGCCACCTGCCAGCCGGGCAACTTGGCCCGTCCACCTGTGCCCTCGGACACCACACGTTCCATCATCCATGTCAGCTGTTTGGCAGCCGCGTCGTTAATCACCCGTTCACCGATACCGGTTGTCGTAACCATGACAGGTGCTTCATCACCCAGTAGCTTCAACTCGGTCAGGCCATAAGGTTCAACGGCAGAGCCGCCGTTCAGAATACCTGCATAAGCCCCCGTCATCTCAATCAGCGTGCTTTCCGACGCGCCCAGCGCCAAGGCCGGACCTTGCGCCAGATCGCTGGCAATGCCAAAACCACTGGCCACGGTGCGGACGTTATCCAAACCCGAAATCTCGGCAACTTTCACCGCCGGAATATTCAGCGAGTTCTTCAACGCATCCGCCAGTGACACGCGCCCGTAGTACTTGTTGGTATAGTTCTTGGGGCACCATTGACCGGACCCGGGAATGTCCACGCAGTAAGGTTCATCCATCACCGTATCCAGCGGCGAATAGCCGAGTTCCAGCGCGGTGGCGTAGACAAAAGGTTTGAAGGACGAACCGGTTTGGCGCTTGGCGATGGTGGCCCGGTTGAACACCCCGGCAACCCGTGTTTCTCGGCCGCCGACCATGGCTCTTACCGCTCCGTCCGCGGACATAACCACGATGGCCGCCTGCGCCTTGGAGCCTTCGCGCACCTTTTCCTGAAAGATGAATTGCAAAGCCTCTTCCGCCGATCGCTGAATCCGCTGATCCAAAGTCGTCTGAATCACAACATCTTCGGTTGTGTTGTCGCCAAAATAACTGGGAAGTTCCGAAACAACCCAATCTGCGAAATAGCCGCCCGCTCGGGCAGCAGCCGCTTCAGACAGTTGCGCCGGGCGCGTACGCGCTTCGCTGGCTTGTGCGGCGGTCAGATATCCCTGATCCTCCATCAGACCGATAACCAGCCGCGCCCGATCCTGAGACCGTTGCAGGTTGTTGGTCGGCGCATAGCGTGTAGGCGCAACCAGCAGACCAGCCAGCATCGCGGCCTCTGCGGGCGAAACCTCGGCGGCAGATTTTCCAAAGTAGCGCTGGCTTGCGGCTTCGAACCCACGCGCGCCTGCGCCAAGAAAGGCGCGGTTCAGGTAGATCGTCAGGACCTCGTCCTTGGAGTATTTCACCTCCATTGCCAGCGCATAGACAGCCTCCTTGGCCTTGCGCCACAAGGAGCCCTGACGGCAGTCGGCCTCATACGCGGCCTCGGAATCCCAATCGCCGGGATCATAGGGAACACCCAGACACAGCAGTTTCGCGGTCTGTTGCGTGATCGTCGATCCGCCATGCCCGGACAAAGGCCCTCGGCCTTCTTTCAGGTTGATGCTGACCGCGCTGGCGACACCACGCGGGCTGACCCCGAAATGCCGGTAAAATCGTTTGTCTTCGGTTGCGACAACCGCGTTTTTCAGATGTGGAGACACGGTATCGGCTGTGATCACGCCACCAAACTGATCGCCACGCCAGGCAAAGACCTTGCCGTCACGATCCAGCAAGGTCACGGAACCCCGCGCGCGCCCATCTAGCAAGGCATCCACATCCGGCAAGGTTGCGTAAACGATACCCACCGCCAGCGCGAGCAGCATGGCCGAAACCGCACCGACACGCCAGGTCAAGCCCCAGATCAGCCGCCAGATCCATCGGAACAAGCGACGAAAGATACCCCCGCCTTTGCCCCCTGATGACTTGCGGGTTTTCCTGCGTGTGGTTTTGCGCGTGGCCGTTTTGCGCGCCGTCGATTTCTTGCCCGCCGCGCTTTTGGTCGCCGCCGGTTTTCGGCCCTTTGAAGGGTACCGTCTATCCGCGACCAATGTCGGCTTGCGGCGCTTGGACTCAGTCATGCTCAATCTCTGCCCGGTTATACTTTTTGGTCACCATACCTCGACAACCGCAGTATGTAGAGGTCCGAATTTCCGGAATTTCCCCTCTCTATAGTGCTCAATTATTAGTCGCAACGACTGTGTTGTGCAAAAATTGTGCAACTTCGCATTATTTTCCGACAGGTTTTGGCCCCGAAAGCGTTTCTTACTGCGCCGCGGCGCGCTTTTTTTCTGCAGGTGCAAACAAGCCGGTCCCACCGGACAATCAGAGGGGAAAGACGTGAAACTGATCATTGCGACAATCAAGCCGTTCAAGCTGGAGGAGGTGCGCGAAGCACTGACCGAGGCTGGCGTGCGCGGCATGATGGTAACCGAGATCAAGGGCTTCGGCTCGCAGTCCGGTCACACCGAAATCTATCGTGGTGCCGAATATGCGGTGAACTTCGTGCCCAAGATCAAGCTTGAGATCGTGGTGCCTGCGACAATGGCCGACCAGATCGTCGAGACCATCACCAAAACCGCCAAAACCGGCAAGATCGGTGACGGCAAGATTTTTGTCCTCGATGTCGAACAGGCGATGCGTGTGCGTACCGGGGAAACCAACGAGGACGCGCTGTAAGTGCGCCCACTCACAATCATTCGAGGACTGACAATGAACCTGATGAAATCTCTCATCCCTGCCGCCGCCATTGTTGCGCTGCCGCAGATGGGTCTTACGCAAGAGGCCGCCGCAACCGGCGAAGCGGCACAGCACACCCAGTATATCTTTACCACGCTGCTGTTTCTGATGGCGGGCTTTCTTGTTTTCTTCATGGCCGCAGGTTTCGCCATGCTGGAAGGCGGTCTGGTACGATCCAAGAACGTTGCCATGCAGATGATCAAGAACGTGGCATTGTTTTCATTTGCCGCAATCATGTACTGGCTGATCGGGTTCAACCTGATGTATCCCGGCGACGGTTGGTCCATCACGGGCTGGCTTGGCCCGTTCTTCTCGACCACAACGCTTGATGCGGTTGGTGTTGCGCCGGCGGATGCGGCACTGGACTATGCTTCGGTCGGTTCAGACTTCTTCTTCCAGCTTGTGTTCGTGGCCGCGACCGCATCCATCGTTTCCGGCGCCGTGGCGGAACGGATCAAGCTTTGGCCCTTTCTGATCTTCGTCATCGTGCTGACAGGCATCATGTACCCGATTTCCGGTTCATGGAAATGGGGCGGCGGCTGGCTGGATGCCAAGGGCTTCGCGGACTTTGCCGGTTCGACCATCGTACACTCGGTCGGTGGCTGGGCTGCGCTGGCAGGGGCCCTTATCCTGGGCCCGCGGATCGGCAAGTACAAAGATGGCAAAGTTCACCCGATGCCCGGCTCTAACCTGGCGCTGGCGACCCTAGGAACGTTCATCCTGTGGCTGGGTTGGTTCGGATTCAACGGCGGCTCGCAGCTGGCGATGGGAACAGTGGGTGATGTATCGGACGTGTCACGCATCTTTGCCAACACCAACATGGCGGCTGCTTCGGGCTCGGTTGCAGCGCTGATCCTGACTCAGGTTCTGTACAGGAAGCCCGACCTGACGATGGTGCTGAACGGCGCGCTGGCGGGTCTGGTCTCGATCACGGCCGAACCGCTGGCCCCAACCCTGTTCGGTGCCCTGTGGATCGGTGCCGTGGGTGGTATTATCGTGGTCTTCGCGGTCCCGATGCTGGACAAGTTCAAGATCGATGATGTTGTCGGTGCCATCCCGGTTCACCTGTTCTGTGGCATCTGGGGCACCATCGCCGTCATTTTCTACGGTGACGCGAGCCTGGGCTCGCAGCTTCTGGGCATCGTCGCATACGGCGTTTTCACCTTTGTCGGCGCACTGATCCTGTGGACGATCCTGAAATCCACCGTCGGCATCCGTGTCAGCGAAGAGGATGAGATCAACGGCCTCGACATGGCTGAACTGGGAATGGAAGCATACCCCGAATTCTCGAAAGGCTAAGCCTTGCCTTCACCTGACAAAAAACCCGGGCGTTCGTGCCCGGGTTTTCGTTTCAAATGTCGCGTCTGCGTCTACACCCCAACATCCACTATTGCTTTGGCCAAAATCGGCACAGTCGCTGCGTTCAGCCCGGCAATGTTCAGGCGACTGTCGCCGACCATGTAGATACCGTGTTCAACGCGCAGTTTCTCGACCAGTTCCGGGGCCGCACCCAAGCGCGAGAACATGCCGCGGTGCTGGGCGATGAACCCAAACCGGTCGGATCCGGCCAGACGCTGCAACTCGTCAGCCAGTTGCTGGCGCAGGCCCAGCATGGACAGGCGAACCTCTTCCAGCTCAGTTGCCCAGTCTGCCCGCAACGCCTCATCCATAAGAATGGTCGTCACCACGCGCGCGCCGTGATCCGGCGGGAAGGAGTAGTTCTGGCGATTCAAAAACGCCAGAGTGGCCTGATTCAACGCCGTTTCAGCCGCGTTGTCACTGACGGCCATCAGCAACCCGGTGCGCTCACGATAGACGCCGAAGTTTTTCGAACATGACGCCGCAATCAGACATTCCTTTACCGATGAGGCCACCAGTCGCACGCCTTGCGCATCCTCTTCCAGACCGTCACCAAAGCCCTGATAAGCAATGTCGATCATCGCAACGAGGCCCAGCGCATTGATCAGGTTCACGACCTCCTGCCATTGCACCATATTCAGATTGGCACCGGTCGGATTGTGGCAGCAGCCATGCAGCAAAACCACGTCACCCGCTTTGGCAGTTTTCAGGTCTGCGATCATCCCATCGAAATCGGCGCCCCGAGTGTCTTCATCGAAGTAACGATACTGAACCGTTTCCATCCCCAGATAATTCAGGATCGACAGATGGTTGGGCCAGGTCGGGTTCGACACAAACACACGTGCCGAAGGGTTCGCCATCCGGATCAACTCGAACGCCTGACGGCAGGCACCGGTGCCGCCGGGTGTCGCTACTGCGGCGATGTTGCCGCGTGGCACAGAAGTACCCAAAATCAAACCGATCATCACATCCGCATAGGCCGGATCACCGGCCAGACCGGTATAGGCCTTTGTTTCCTGTTCTTCCCAGATGCGCTTTTCGGCGGCTTTCACCGCGCGCATCACCGGCGTCACGCCTTCGGCATTCTTGTAGACACCAACACCCAGATCGATCTTCTGATCGCGCGGGTCTTCGCGGTACATCTGCATCAGCGCCAGAATCTTGTCGGCGGGCTGCGGTTTCAGGTTCTCGAACATCAGTTCTCTCCGGTTGCGACGGGCAGGGTCGGGAAGGCACCCCATTCAGCCCAGGAGCCGTCATAAAGCGAGTGGTCTTTCTTGCCCATGCGTTCCAACGCAAGGCTGAGAATCGCGGCCGTGACGCCAGACCCGCAAGAGGTGATCACCGGTTTCGACAGATCGACACCTGCAGCCTCGAATATGGCGCGGCAGTCCTCGGGCGACTTCATTGTTCCGTTGGCGTTCAACAACTGCCCAAAGGGCACATTCCGCGAGCCGGGAATATGGCCCGAACGCAGCCCTTCGCGCGGCTCGGGTGCGGTTCCGGCAAACCGGTCGGCCGAGCGGGCATCGATGATCTCGTGATCTGCCAGCTTGGCGGCGGCGGAAACTTGCGTGACGTCCCGGACAAGCTGGTTTTGCACGCGAACAGTCATGTGGCGGTCGCGAATGACCGGAGGCAGATCCTCGATCTCGCGCCCCTCGGCCTGCCATTTTGGCAACCCCCCATCCAGAACCGCGATGTTTTCCTGCCCCATAAGACGGAACAGCCACCAAACGCGCGCTGCGGACATCAGCCCGGCACCATCATAAACCACAACCTGATGACCATCACCGACACCCATGGCCCGCAGGCGTGACATGAATTTTTCGACCGGTGGTGCCATATGAGGCAGGTCGGAACGGTGATCTGATATCTCATCAATATCGAAGAACCGTGCTCCGGGGATATGCCCGGCATCATATTCGGCCTTGGCATCACGGTTTTGCGCGGGCAAATACCACGACCCGTCCAGAATCCGCAGATCCGGGTCTTTCATATGCGCGGCCAGCCATTCGGTGGATACGAGGGTTTTCGGATCGTCCTGCATCAAAGCCTCCCCTAAGCGAGCTTGGGGTTTCCCTATACCCCGTGGCATGGGCGTTCAAGGCTGGATAGCGCTAGCGCTTGTGAACCTCTGGATTTATCGCGCCTTGCGCAGGCGGAAATGCTGGATGATGCCGATGATGCTGATCACAATCCAGAAGCCTTCGATCAGCATCGAAGCCAGATTGAAATTCTCAAGCAGCGAAAAGACGATCAGGACAGACCCCAGCAGGTTGATCACCGGAAAGGCCAGATCATCGGAATTCATCATCCGCATCTGCGTCGCGAAATACGCGGCCACCACGATCAGCGCCCCGAATGAGCCGATGGCATCCACGATGGTAAGAGTGTCAAAAATGGCAGTCATTAAGGTGCCTTACCAATTTCAGGAGTTTCTGTGTGTTGGGCGTAGTGATGCATATTCAGAAACGCAGCCCCCTGCGAACCGGCGCGATATCCGTGCGGCAGGTCCGCAGCAAAGCGCAACCCCTGCCCGGCCTGCAAGGGAACCCATTCCTCGCCACGCAGGATTTCCAAAGTACCGCTGAGGACAAACACTTCCTCGGTCACCCCGGCGGCATGAGCCGGGGATTCGTGGCTTTGGTTTGCGTCAAGGTTCACGTGAAAGGTTTCGGCACCCAGTGCGGGATCGAAGGGAAAGACGATCTTGACCTCGATACTGCCGGGAAAGGTTACGGTCTGAAAGACCGATGGATCGCCCAGCGTCGTGTCGATCAGCCCGCTGAGCGGTATTTGAAAACCCTTGGCGATTTTCCAAAGCGTGGCGATCGTTGGGCTCGATTCGCCGCGCTCAATCTGACCCAGCATGGCTTTGCTGACCCCGGTCATCTCGGCGACTTTGGACAGGCTCAACCCCGAGGCTGTCCGCACATCCCGTAATTTCAGCGTAATGTCGTCCATAGCCATACCCGCGCCCTGCGATTTACCTTGTACGTTATAACGCACATGTGCTACGTGCGCTATAACGTACGAACCCCGAATTATGCAACCCGAGGCAACAGGGAAAACAGCATCATGCCATTGTACCGATCCAGAACCTCTACCCATGGCCGCAACATGGCTGGCGCACGTGGCCTTTGGCGGGCCACAGGCATGGGTGACGACGATTTCGGCAAACCGATCATCGCCATCGTCAACTCGTTCACCCAGTTTGTGCCGGGTCACGTGCATCTGAAGGACCTGGGCCAGATGGTCGCGCGCGAGGTCGAAGCAGCAGGTGGCGTGGCGAAAGAGTTCAACACGATCGCCGTGGATGACGGTATCGCCATGGGCCATGACGGGATGCTGTATTCGCTGCCCTCACGCGAAGTGATCGCGGATTCGGTCGAATATATGGTCAACGCCCATTGTGCGGACGCTATGGTCTGCATTTCGAACTGCGACAAGATCACTCCCGGCATGCTGATGGCCGCCATGCGTCTGAACATCCCGGCCATTTTCGTCTCAGGCGGTCCGATGGAAGCGGGCAAGATCGACATCGCCGATCTGGAGGCCAAGAAGATTGACCTTGTGGACGCTATGGTGGCCGCTGCGAACGACAAGTTCACTGACGAACAGGTTCAGCACATCGAAGAAAACGCCTGCCCCACATGTGGTTCATGTTCGGGCATGTTCACCGCGAATTCGATGAATTGTCTGGCTGAGGCACTGGGTCTGGCCCTGCCGGGTAACGGCTCGACTCTGGCGACGCACGCAGACCGCAAAGAACTGTTCCTTGAAGCCGGCCGCAGGATCGTCGAGATCACCAAGCGCCATTACGATCTGGATGAAAAAGGCTTTCTGCCCCGTGAGATTGCCACCTTTGATGCGTTCGAAAATGCCATGAGCCTTGATATCGCCATGGGTGGATCGACCAACACGGTGCTGCACCTGCTGGCCATCGCGCATGAGGGTGAAGTTGACTTCACCATGGCCGATATGGACCGCCTCAGCCGTCGCGTTCCCTGCCTCTGCAAAGTCGCGCCCAACACCGAAAATGTGCATATGGAAGACGTCCACCGTGCCGGTGGTATCTTCTCGATCCTGGGTGAGCTCAGCCGCGCGGGCCTGCTGCACAACGAATGCAGCACCGTGCATTCGGCCACGATGGGAGAGGCGATTGCCAACTGGGACATCACCATTGCCAACAACCCCAAGGCACAGGAGCTGTTCAAGGCCGCCCCCGGCGGTGTGCGCACCACACAGGCGTTCAGCCAGTCGAACCGGTTCAAGGAACTGGACACCGATCGTAAGGGTGGCGTGATCCGGTCCAAGGAACACGCGTTCAGTCAGGACGGCGGTCTGGCGGTTCTGTTCGGCAACATCGCACGTGACGGCTGTATCGTGAAAACCGCTGGTGTGGATGCCAATATCCTGCAATTCACCGGCTCGGCTTATGTATGCGAAAGCCAGGATCAGGCGGTCAGCCACATCCTGACCGGCAAGGTGAAAGAGGGCGATGTTGTGGTGATCCGCTATGAAGGCCCGCGTGGCGGTCCGGGGATGCAGGAAATGCTGTACCCGACATCCTACCTGAAATCGAAGGGGCTTGGCAAAGCCTGCGCCTTGCTGACCGACGGGCGGTTTTCGGGCGGCACGTCCGGTCTGTCGATCGGCCATGTCTCGCCCGAGGCGGCCGAAGGCGGTGAGATTGGTTTGGTCCAGAATGGCGACACAATTGAAATCGACATCCCCAACCGCTCGATCCATCTGGCCGTCTCAGATGAAGAGCTCGCCGCCCGGCGCGAAGCACAGGACGCAAAGGGCTGGGTGCCTGCTGCGCCGCGCAAACGCAAGGTGTCTACTGCGCTTAAGGCCTATGCCAAGCTGACCACCAGCGCGGCAAAAGGAGCCGTGCGTCAGGTCTAAACCTATGCATTATCGGTCTGCTGACGTGGCGGACCGGTAAGCCGATCATCCACAGGCGCTCTCGGACCCAACCAGAGCAGGTGTTTCGCAAGAAACGTTTACGATGGATGGGGCATCCTGCCTTAAGATCAATCGCCCAGCTTGGCGTGAATTTCGTCCAGATCGATTTCGCCAATCGGCATCTTGTTTGCCGGGTTTTCGAAATCGTATTTGAACAACTCGAAATCCTGCTTGTAGATTTCGTAGACCAGATGCATCGACAGGTCGTCGAAATAGTCCTCAACCGGATGTGCGCGCTTGGGTCCATGGCCTTCGGATTCGTTGAATCGGGGTATTTCGGACAGCGAAACTGAATGCTTCAGCTTGGTATTATCCAGAACCCCCTGCATCCCATCGTTGAACGCTTCGGTCCAGAAGATCCGATCATAACGACCGCCGTTCACGATGAAGGTCGACACGTGACCAGACATGGCTGACCAGTGAATATCCGGGTCCATCGGGCGTCGCCAGCGGATGGTATCACGCGCAAACAGCAGGAACCGGCGAAAGCTGGCGATCTGGTCAAACTCTCCCTTGCCATCGTCTCCGCCCACTTCGATCCCGTAATTGTAGATCAGCGTTGGCACCAGATTGCCACGATACCGTTTGCCGTTACGCTGGATCCCGCAGATCTTGTCAAAAAACGAGCTCAGAATACGCGTGTACGGGTTGCGCACACAGGTAAAGGAATACGAGGCGTGATCGCGCACATTTTTGGAAATCAGGTCCTGGCTCTGATCAAAGGCCCATTTGTGCATACCATCCTTGGCGTCATGGATATCGCCGTCAAAGAACTGGCCGTGATCCGAATAATACATGATCTGCCCAATGGTCGAGCAGGCGCATTTGGGCACGACGCGGTACACCATGCTTTCGCTCTCGGTCATCCAGGTACCGGGAAAACCCATCTGCTGTGCCTCCTACGCTGGTCTGGTCTCAAACCGATATGCCAGCTTTTGATAACAAGGAACCAAAATTATTCTGTTTATTCAATCGCTCATCCTCAGTATCACGGTTGAAACCGGGCAGAAACGGAAATTACCTAACCTCGATGGCTAAGATTGCCTATATATTGTTGTGCCATAAGGACCCTGATGCAATCATTGCACAGGCTGAACAGCTGACTGCTGCGGGCGATTGCATGGCGATCCACTTTGACGCCAGCGCCAGCCCCGAAGCTTACGGGCGCATCCGTTCCGCGCTGGATCAAAATCCGAACGTGACCTTTGCAAAAAGGCGCATCAAATGCGGCTGGGGAGAGTGGTCGCTGGTGCAGGCCACGCTGAACGCGCTGCAGGCTGCTGTCGAAACCTTCCCACGCGCCACGCATTTTTATATGCTGTCCGGTGATTGCATGGCGATCAAAACGGCAGAATACACCCATCGGTTTCTGGATAATCACGACAAGGATTTCATTGAAAGCCACGACTTTTTCGAAAGCGACTGGATCAAGACCGGCATGAAAGAAGACCGGCTAATCTATCGCCATTATTTCAATGAACGCACCCAGCCGAAACTATTCTACGCTGCCTATGAAACGCAGAAGCGTTTCGGGCTGACGCGGCGAATTCCCGAAGACCTTCAGGTTATGATAGGCAGCCAATGGTGGTGTCTGCGCCGCCGAACGGTCGAGATGATTCTGGACTTCCTGCGACAGCGCAGGGACGTGATCCGGTTTTTTGCGACCACCTGGATACCCGATGAAACCTTCTTTCAAACGCTGGTACGCCATCTGATCCCGAAGGGTGAAATCGAAAACCGTACACCGACATTCCTGATGTTTTCGGATTATGGAATGCCCGTCACGTTCTACAACGATCACTATGACATGCTTCTGGGTCAGGACTATTTGTTTGCCCGCAAGATCAGCCCAGAGGCGCATGAACTGAAAGAGCGTCTCGGCTCACTTTACGCGAGTGAGGGCATCGATTTTTCCATCTCGAACGAGGGGCGCAGTCTGTATGCGTTTCTGGCCGGCCGGGGGCGCATCGGGCGCCGGTTCGGGCAACGTTTCTGGGAGGCCGGAAGTGTTCTGGGCCCCGACCGAGAGCTGTTTGTGATCGTGTGCAAGAAGTGGCATGTCGCCAAAAGGCTGGTCGATCAGATCGCGTCTGAAACAGATATCCCCTGCGTCGAATACCTGTTTAACGAAGAGGAAACTCAACTGCCTGATCTGGGCGGTATTGAAACGACGCTGACCAAGCGCTCGCGCCATCGGCGAGCCGTTGTACGAATGCTTTTCGAAAGTTTCGGATCAAACCAGTTGGTTCTGTGCCTCGACCCGGCCAATCTGGACGTAGTTCAGGATTTCAGCGGTGATCAGGCCAAAACCCATGTGCTTGAGGTCGAATGCGAATATTCGGACGAATACCTGATCGGACATGCGCGCCGCGTCGGCTTGGCGGGGGACAACAGCCCGGTCGAGACTGTTTCCCATCTGCTGCCGACACTTCGCAACGATCTGAGTTACGAGTCCCAACAAATCCGCGCCGCCGGTTTGGACAATTACCTGCGACTGCGGGAAACCACCCAGCGCGCCGAAAACGTAGCTGTCATATCCGAATTTCTAGGGGTGGACGAAGAAAAGGCCAGCGCGGTTATGCGGCTGGACTACCTGTTCGCCGATTAAACGGAAGATCAGCCTGAAATCCGACAGCTTTTCGGCCCCCTTCGGTGCATAAGGTGCACCGCATATTTGCCTGCCGGAGCGGACGGCCTAAACCCAACATCACTGCCATCGTGATTTTTATTCAAAAATCGGATACTGTGCAGCCAATTGGGCCAATTTGCTTATACTTTTTCTTTGGCAGGCCGGCCCTGGCCAGTGACAGGCAAAAACAGACCCGCCCTTTATTCAGAATGACGGGTATCTGCACATCGCAAAACCCGAAAGCCCCGGCTGGCCGCACTTAGACATTTGAAACGCAACTCCGGGGGGAACAGTTGTGCTTATAGATCAAATTGAAACGTCCAGATCATATATCCCAAATGACGCAGACTGGAACCTGATATACAAGGTTCTGCCGGGCGAGGCCAAGATTGCCGACCCGTCAGTTATTAACCCTCATTTCGAATGTATCGAGGTGACCGACAACACGGTTCTGCCAGCAAGCGGCATGTATGTTGTTCTGCGCGGTGTGGTTCAGCTGCGGCAGAATGGAAATCCTTTGGCCAGCGCGGATGTCGGTGACTATTTCTATGAAGAGCACCTTCAGATATCGGACATTCCCGTCAGCCTCGAAGCGCTTGCGCTGGACGGATCGCGGCTGGCTTTTCTGTCCAGCGAGAACTGGCGGCAGATACCAGAGGAAATCCGGCAACCCTGCTTCGCCACGATGTTCGGCGATCTGGTCAGTGTTCAATTGCAGAATTTCCAGCAGCCGATCAATTGTTGCAGCGTGACGGCTGCCGCCCTCAGCATGTCCGCGTTGGGCTTCAGTTGCGAAGTGAACGACATTTTCCGTGAATGCGCGCTGCCTTCGTCTTTCGTCGTCAATGACGGTATCTCACTGGGTGAGCTGTTTGACGTCGCGTGTACCTACATTCATTCGCAGGGCCTGCGGGACAGGGTTCAGGTTCAGGCCTATTTCATGGACGAGGACACGACAAACGTGCAGCTGTTGCTGGATGCGATTGACGAATCCAACCGGCTGGGTGGTGACAACGATATTCTGGTGGCGAATTTTCAGGTCGGCGTCGCCCATGGCAAAGCGAATATGCCGGGCGGGCATTTTGCCGTCATCGCCAAGTGCAACCCAAGCACTGGGCTGGTGCACATGATGGACGTACATCCTGAGAAATACGGCAAGCTTTGGGTTACAACCGCAGACCGGCTTTGGAAGGCGATGTCGGACCGTGATGGAACCTCGATGCGGTCGCGTGGTATTTTGCGCTTCTCGGCGCGTGCCGCGGTCAAGACGCATCTGAAGACATTCAGGCAACGATGCAACTATGTCGACAGCACACTCTATCTGGCGAAAGACCCCAAGAAACGGCGCAACCTGTTCCGCCGCGCCACTCCGAACATGAACTCCTTGGGGGTATTGGTGGAAAGCCTCGCCATTCACGGCGACGACAAGGTAGACGAAGACGAGCTGCTGCGGGCCACCGAAGCCTCTTTCACGGATGTTGTCTCACGGGTGGCCACGGCCGCGGACATGCACGACATGGCCCAGAAATACCTGAACGGGTCCGAAAACGTGCACCTGAGCAGTTCACTTCGCAGTTTCGGAACGCGCGAGGACACATCGATCGATACCCCCGAAGACTGGTTCAAGATGCAACTTCAGGGCCTGGACGCCATTACGGACCGTCACCTGATGATCAATATCGACTTTAATCGGGTCACCGGGATCGAAGCCATCCGCCCACCAGTAAACGTTTACCGGGAAACCGCGTTGCTCGAAGAATTCTGGTGCCTCTGTATCGCATATGATGAAGCAACCGACCTTGTGACGATCGTCGACATGAGCCCCGCAACGTCACAGGTCTGGCAAGCCCCTCGCGGCAACATCTTCCGCGGGCTACGCGATCTGGAAAACCCGGCGTTGCTGGTGATCGAAACGGTTGAGCCGCCCGAAGACCCCGGAGATGTCACCAGCATTATCCGGAACAACCCCATGGTTCTGTTTTATGAAGATGAAGACCCATGGTCCTACATGCTCAGAAGTGTTCTTTCGAACATCGGTGCGACCAGCGTAAAGCAGGTAGATGTGGGCGGTCGCGACCCCAACGCGATAAAGATGCGACGTCAGCTGATATCTTTAGGTGAAAAACCCAAAGTTCCCTACCTGTTTTTCCAAGGCCAATGCATCAGCAAAGGCGAAAAGCTGGAAGACATTGTGGACATGATCAAGGCGGGTCACCTTCAGGACCGCATGATCGAAGCGGGTCTTCCCGTTTCCAAGCTTGAAGAGACGCCCAGCCTGAACAAGAACATGTTCGGCTATCCCAAAGGTGTGATGAACCAGGTAAGCAGCGGCAAACGCAACGTGCTGCTTTGTGCCTGCGGATCATCAGCGGCAGACAAGATCCCCGAACTGGTTGAGCGCATCGTCGACGCCGGACACAATGTCAAACTGATCCCTTCCACTTCGGCCGAGAAGTTCTTTCGGGACTTCGGAGCTGAACGGATCGACGCCAAGATCACCCATAACGACTACTACCGCGACGATGATGAATGGAACTTCCGTTACATGGAATTCGACATGCCGGTGCGAGCGTCTCATCTGGCGCTATGCGACTGGGCCGATTGCGTGATCGTCGCTCCTATCACCTGCAACACCATGGGCAAAGTGGCAAACGGGATCGCCGATAACCTTCTGACCTCGGTCTTTGTGGCGTGGCAGTACCAGAAGAAGCCCGTGATCCTGTGCCCGGCCTGTAACACGAATATGTGGAACAACATCACCACCCAGAACAATGTCGCAAGACTGAAGACGCTGGGCATTGATTTCATAGGTCCCCGGGAAGGCCGGCTGTCAAACGGTCGGATGGGGATTGGCATGATGGCCACACCTGACCAGATCATGGAAGCATTGGGCGAAGCGTTCGAAGAACTGGACGACCAAAAATACCGCGTGTGCAAATGGGCCCGAGAGGCTGCCGCCGCTGATGATATCAATGAATGGAAACGTGTGTTCCGCGCCATCGATGAAGGTGTCGTGGGCATCAATATCGTGGACGAGGCCCACGGCGATTCATTGCTGCATTATGCGGCCGGTGGCGAAGGAGAGTTGAACGAAGGCGGTCACGATCTGGGCAAGCCAGACTATGAAGCGGCACAGGATTTGATTGACCGCGATATCGACGTCAATATCGTCAACGATCACGGTTTCACGGCATTGCATGTGGCTGTGATGAACAAAGCCCCAAGGATGGTCGACATCCTGTTGCGCGCCAAAGGCATGGATGCAACCTCGTGCATTGAATTTGTTCAGGGCGTGGATATCGCACCCGAAATCCGGACCATGCTGGATGCTTGGGCGCAGGATCACAATCTTAAGATAAAAGATGCGGAACAGGGACGTGACGAAACCTTTATTGCCGTTCAGGAACCCACCTATCTGTATTTCACATACGGCTCCCTGAAACAGGGGTTCCCGAACCATGAGGCTCACAGCCGGGTCTTGAATGACTTTGTCGGGCCGGCCCGCACGCGGCAACCAATGCCCCTGATCGTTCCAAATGAACCGTTCTGCGACAATCCGAACTGTGGCTTCCTGCACCGAATGGCGACCCTTGTCGATCAGCAGGGCATGGGCAAACAAGTAAGCGGAGAGGTTTACCGGGTGACGGAATCGGGCCTGCACGAGCTGGATAAGCTGGAAGGTTATCATGGTCCGGGCTCGTCCAAGAACGTCTATATCCGCAAAAAGATCAACGTGATCTTGGATGGGGTGATGAAACCCGCCTACGCTTATGTGATCGCCGATCCTGAAAAGTACATGCAAAACTGGCGTGACGGCAAATCAGATGTCATCAGCGACTACACGTTGGATATGGCGCAGGGTGAACCCAAGCCCGGATTCGAGCCGGCTATCTAGTTTTCCGCTGTGCTGACTGGTGGCGGTTTCGGGCTTTCCTTGGAACTGAGATTATAGGCCGTGATCACCACCATACAAAGCAGGACGAACGGCCAGAACCCGGCCTTGGGAATAAGGTTGTCCCGATAGTGGATGATCCGCAACGACGTCTCAACGTCGGACGCAAACAGGTATGTATTGACCGAAACTGCCAGCAGCATGAAGTACATCAGGAAAAAGAACGACTCCATATAGATCACAGGAGAGCCTGCGAACCCTTCACGCAGCTGCACATGGGCCAACAGGATCACGAAAAACAGAACCGAGCAGGTTCCGATTACACTGGACGTGCTGAAGTCATGCCGATCTGCCAGCCCCTCGCGGCGCGTGACGGTCATCAGCGCCCCAAACAGCAGCATTGTCACGACAAGCAGCGGGACCATGTGCACGATGAACGCGTTTGCGAAATTGCGTTTGATGACAAAGTTATAATGCAGCTCGGGCATGTTGGTTTGATAGGCGTTCTGAGCGATGCCCAACGTCGTATCCAGGCTTGACAACTTATAGTCGAAATAGGTGTTCTCACGTTCCCACGTACCCATCACGATCTGACTGTCGATGCCGAAAATATCATCCGGGCCGGTCGCAGAATAAGCCTCAAAGTCAGGAACCAGCGCAACATTGATGTCAAAAGATGCGGGCCAGAAGCGCACCCAGACCGTTTTGTGATCAAAGGGGTAGCGGGTGTAGTCAAAACTCTGCCGAAGGGTTTGTTCAAAATACCACCCGATCAGCAACCCATCTTGTTGCGGCAGCCGATAGGCCTCTTCGATCAGGCCGTTTGCTGTATCGACCGCTTCCGGCAGAAGAAAACCGATCTCACCCTCGGCCGGACGGATCTCATCATGAACACCTGTGATGTAGCGCTGCCAGACGTAACCGGTGACCTGCACGTCGCTGGCACCAAGAAAGCTGAATGATTTTAAGAAGATCCCCGTTTTAACGCGGTAATCCGGCACGGCATCCAGTTTTTCCAGATACGCGTCCACTGATGCCTGATCCGGAAGTTGAGTGGGATCACCCTCAAAATGATTCAGTTCGATCCAAAGTTTGAGCAAGAGACCCCCAAGCCCAAGGGTCAACAAGCCAGAAATCAGCCACACCTTTCTTTCAACGCTCATTCAGCCTCCTGCCGTGTCACCTAATCAGCCAGAAACCCCACTGAACCCAGAAGGGATTGCGTGATACCCATAGCGGCAAACTGCGTTGCCAGATCGGCATACCCCCCGTGTTGTATTGGCGGAGTGTTCTGCTGTCCGCTTTCAGCCAAAAGTCGTATTTGACAAATGGATAAATCGACCATTGGCAAAGGTTCGGTAGTCGTGAAGGCTGCAAGCCCATCTGCATATTCAATTGCTGCGTCCCAATCGCCGCGCGCCAGCATGACGGCGCTGGCATCCGAGTAAAAGTGCAGGTGACTGTGCCCCACACATCCCTCGGCAATGATTTCAGACCCCAGGTTCAACAAGCGCGTTTGCTCATCAAGGTTGGTCTCGGCCATTGCCAGAGCCGACAGAGCTTTGGGCCCTACAAAGTTCCGCCCATGTTCAAGCGCGATTTCAACCGCGCGACGCCCGGTCGTACGCGCGCGGTCTGACTGTCCGGCATAAACCTGCGTTCGCGCCAGGTGTTCAAGGGCCTGCGCCTCAAGACGTTTTGCCCCGACGCGTTCCGCAATTTCGGCTGAAACACTGAACGCGTCCAGCGCCTGATCAAGGTTGCCCAGAAAGGTCTCGGCCACGCCCAGGCACGTCTGTGCAACGCATTCCGGAACAAAGGCAAAGTACTTTTGCGAGACTTCAATAGCCTCAATGGCGTCCGCCTTGCCCTGTGCGACGTCCCCGGTGTAACTGCGCGCGACGCTGAGATTGTGCAGATTGGCAGCCAGATCGCGGACCAGCCCTTTTTCGCGCGCCCGCTCAACAGCCTGCGTATAAAAGCCTGTCGCTGTCTTCATGGTGGCTTTCATGAAGTTTGCATCACCAAATCCGCTTAGCGCCCCTACCTCAAGGCGGGCAGAGCCAAGTTTGCGGGCAAGCGTCAGGGCGCGTTCATTGGCGCTCTGCGCTTCCTTGTCCCGGCCCAGAGGGAAATAGACATTTCCGCGCACGTAGTTGATCTGAGCGACATCCCGCTCTGACCCGCAACGCTCGGCGGCGGATTCAGCCAGATCGAGCGCCTCCAGCGCGTCCTGATACAGGCTGGCTTGCCGCGCAGCCTGCGCAAGCCCGATATGCGCGCGGCTTATTTGCTCATCGGTTTCGGCAACACGGGCAGCTTCCCGAAATTCACGCAGTGCGTCGCTGGAAAGACCCTGAAGCCTGTGCGTTTCAGCCCGTGCGCAAAGCAGATCGAACCGGACACCTGCAGGGGACGGCAGTTCCAGGGCACGTTCGATCAATGGGCTGGCATCGTCGAACCTGAAGGCCTGGATCAGTTTTTCCGCCGCTTCCAGATACGCCTGTGCAGCGTTATTCGCCCCTGCCCGATCCAAATGTTGTGCGCACAAAGTTGCATCGCGATCCTCGAACCACTTGGCGGCCTGCCTATGCAGGCGCGCACGCTCGGATTTGACCAACGTTGCATAGGATCCATCCCTGATCAGCGCGTGGGCAAACATGAGGTCAGGCCCCGCCTCTCGGACCAGCGCGGATCGGATCAGGCTGGTCGTATCCAGATGCCCTTCACCCAGAATAAAGTTCAGCACTTCTGCAGAGAACCGTTGCCCCAGTACCGATGCTGCCTGAATGGCGGAGCGGCTGTTTCGATCCAGTGCATCCAGTCGGGACTGAACGATACCCTGAATACTGCCAGGCACGCTTTGCTGTGTAAGCACATCCGTATTGCGCAACAACTGCTCAAGAAACAGCGGATTTCCCCCGGCACGTTTGACGCAGGTGTCCAGCAACTCGGGGTCGATGGCCGTGAATTCTTCGACCAACAGTCTGGCCTGTTCCTCGCCCATCGGCGCCAGTTCCATCTTGGATACCAGCGCGCCATCGGTTGCCATTTGCCATTCCCGGTCAATCGGGTCGCCTTCGGCCCGGCTGGTCATCATCAACACGCAAGGGATATCCCGAGTTGCCGCCGCCATATGAGAGCAGGCCATCAGGATCTCGGGCGAAGCCCAGTGGATGTCCTCGATCTGGATCAGCAGGGGGGCTTCCTGGCTGCAGGCCGACAGCAACTCTTCAATGACCTGCCGCCGTCCGCGCAGGCGGGTCTTGTTGTCCATCACCGCAAACACCTCGGCCAGTCCCGAATCCTGCTCCAGTTCAAGCAGCGCATTGAGGTGCGCGGCGTTCGGAGGGCTGACCCAGCCCCTGGCGATTGTCTCCCTGGCCGCTGCGGCACCTGTTTCCGCGCCATCTGCCGGGTCAAGACCCAAGATACTGCGGGCGACCATCTGAATGGCCGAATGCCCTTCGCGCGCGCCGAAATCCATCACGACACCGTTGTGGATCGTGTAGGACTGGCCGGATGCCAGCTCAGCAACTTGCTCGGACAAATGGGTTTTCCCGATCCCGGGCTCACCCAGGATCACATGGACTTCGCCCTTGCCGTGACGCTTGCATCGGTCAAATGTGGCCGAGAACACCGACAACTCCCGCTCGCGCCCGATGAATTTGTGACGCCGTGTGCGAATGTTCCGGGCCAATCGATCCAGACGCCAGACTTCAACGGGATCATTCAGCCCTTTGATGGCCTTCACACCAATGGATTCGCCCACGAATAGCGGCCCCAACGCGCGCTGAATGTCGTGTGAAACCAGAGTCTCACCCCCCGCGGAAATATCCGTCAGGCGGGACGCCAGATTCACCCCGTCTCCTGTAACGGTGTATTCCGTATGCGACTGACTTCCGGTCGTACTGGCAATGACTTGACCCGAGGCAATACCGATGTGGCAGGAAAGCGGCGGTGACAAGGTCGGCAGAGCTGCATGTATCTCGGCAGCAGCACGCGCGGCCCTTTCGGTATCATTGGTGTGTGAAATCGGCGCTCCGAAGACGGCCATGACCGCATCGCCGATATGCTTGTCTATACGACCACCGTATTTTTCGACGACATTGTCCACTTTGCTAAAGAATTGATTCAGCAGCGCATGCAGATCTTCAGCATCCAGCTCGCTGGATAGTTTCGTGAATGCGGTCAGATCGGCAAACATCACAGTAACCTGTCGCCGCGCGGGCTCGAGCTGTGCAGCAGATTCAGGTTCTGCTGAGGTTTGGCTGGCATCAATCTGTTCGATGGCGCGCAGCAGCCGCCGCCGATCACCGACGGCCGTCACCCCAATTTCGATCAAATCCTCGGCCGTCAAATCAGGCAGGATGGAGAAATCGATTTTGTTGTCTGCGAAGGCCTGCGCGTACTCGTTTAATCCAATTGCGCTCAGCCAGCCCCTCAGGTCCTGAGACATGTTGCCCCTCTGAAGTCCCCCACTTCATTCAGGAACCTAGCATGTGCGCCGCTTCGAGTCTGCTAGAACCTATTTAATTTATGCTTTTGAGCAGGGTTAATCCAAAACTGGCTCCTGCACCAAGCCAGCGTTTCCAAAACCGCTCGACAGGATATACGAACAGCAGGCCTGGGTGATCTCGCGGAAGCGGGCTCTTTCCCGACGGTAAATATATACCTCTCGCTTGTCTGGCAAATCTGAAATCGGACGAAAGGCGACCGCATCCGGGATGAACTGTGCGACGGTCTGCGGCAGGACCGTGATCCACTGGCCTGCCCTGACAGTCGTGATCAGGGAATGCGTGTTGTGAATGGTAACCTCGGCCCTGTCCAGAATCTTTTTGAACGAGGAGGATTCAATAATGTCGCACAAGGCGTTTCGCACGAAGGGTGCCGCCATCAGGTCACAGATTTCGGGCGGTTTGGCCCGTGTCATAAGCGGATGATCGGATGCTGCAACCAGTCCAAAACGATCCTGAAAAAGCGGCTCGGCACTGACCCCATTCAGGGGATGATGGCCAGATGCAATGCCGATATCCGCCTTGTCCCCGGCGACGGCGTCCAGAACCTGTTGCGAATCCCCGTCTCGCAACTCGATCTTCAACCCCGGAAAGCGTGATGTCATATGTCCCAGCAAGGCGGGAAAGACCAAGGCCCCCACCGACGGCACGGATACGATACGGATCAACCCATGTTCCGCCTGCGCCGCCATTTCTATGTTCTGAACAGTCTGATCAAAATCGCGCACCTGTTTGAGAGCAAGGTCCAGAACCTGCTGACCCAGCGGCGACAGGTGATTTTTCCGTTCACCTTCAAACAGTTTCTTGCCCAAGTGATCTTCAAACTGCTTCAGCATCATTGAGACGGCGGATTGTGTCCGACCCAGACGGCTGGCAGCCTCGGCAAGGTTTCCGGTTTGGGCCACGGTACAAAAACACCGCAGCATCTCGACTTTCATCGCCATACTTCAAACTTTCTGAAGCTTCCTAAAGTTATTTGAGTTTGACTGATGTTAGCCGAAAGTTCCATCCTGGCCCAAATCGAAATTTGCGAATTTGGGGCCTGACGTGACCAAACTGAACCTGATTGCCGGCGAATGGCTGGCGGGCGAAAGCGAAATTGAAAACCGCAATCCTTCGGATCTAAGCGATCTGGTTGGCATGTTCACACAGGCCAGCGCCGATCAGCTTGAGGCGACGCTGGATCAGGCGCGCGTCGCGCAGGCCGAATGGGCTGCCTACGGGCTGGAGCGGAAACAGGCCGCCCTGAACGCCATCGGCAACGAGTTGATGACCCGCGCCGAAGAGCTGGGTACATTGCTGAGCCGCGAAGAAGGCAAGCCGCTGGCCGAAGGCAAGGGTGAGGTTTTCCGGGCCGGTCAGTTCTTCACATATTACGCCGCCGAGTGCCTGCGCCAGATCGGTGAGAACGCCGATTCCGTGCGCCCCGATATCGAAGTGGATGTGCGCCGCGAAGCTGTTGGCGTTGTCGCAATCATCAGCCCGTGGAACTTCCCCACTGCAACGGCCTCGTGGAAGATTGCCCCGGCGCTGTGCTATGGCAACGCGGTTGTGTGGAAACCTGCCAACATCACCCCCGCCTCGGCTGTGGCCCTGACTGAAATCATCGAACGGCAGGATATTCCGAAAGGTCTGTTCAGCCTTGTGATGGGCTCCGGCCGTTCGGTCGGGCAACGTCTGGTGGAAAGCCCCAAGGTCAATGCGATTTCCTTCACCGGATCGGTGCCCGTGGGCAAAGGCATCGCCGCCGCAGCAATCCAGAACCTGACCAAGGTTCAGATGGAAATGGGGTCCAAAAACGCGCTGGCGGTGATGGACGACGCCGATCTGGATCTGGCAGTGACGCTGGCACTGGGCGGGGCCTTTGGCGGCACCGGTCAAAAATGCACCGCCTCATCGCGTCTGGTGGTTCACGCGGACATCCACGATGCCTTTGTCGAGAAACTGGTTGCCGGTGCGCAGGCAATGAAAGTGGGTCACGCACTGGAAGCAGGCGTGCAGATGGGCCCCGTCGTCAGCCAGCAGCAGTTGAATGAAAACCTCGCCTATGTCGACCTGGGCAAATCCGAAGGGGCCGAGCTGGCCTGTGGCGGTCAGCGCCTGGAGATGCCTCATGACGGGTTCTACATGTCGCCGGGCGTGTTCCTGAACACCACCAACGACATGCGCATCAACCGCGAAGAAATGTTCGCACCGCTTACATCCGTCATCAAGGTCGGCAGCTATGATGAAGCGCTGAGCGTGGTCAACGACACCAATTTCGGCCTAACCTCGGGCATCGTGACCAAGTCGCTGGCCCGCGCCACCCATTTCCGCCGCAACGCGCGCACCGGCGTGGTGACGGTTAACCTGCCCACCGCTGGCACCGATTACCACGTGCCTTTCGGTGGCCGGGGCGACAGCTCATATGGTCCACGCGAACAGGGTAAGGCAGCGGCTGAATTCTATACGACGGTCAAAACCGCCTATATCAGCGCGGGCCCCGTCTGATGAGGGTCGACGGCCTGCAATATGCCAATTGGTCGGAGAAGATATTTCGCCAATTGCGCGAAGGGCGCGTGGACGCGATCCACGTCACCATCTCCTATCATGAGAATTTCCGAGAAACGGTTCTGAATTTCGAGAAATGGAACCGTTGGTTCGAGCAATATCCGGATCTGATCATGAAAGGGCGGTGGGCCGGCGATATCGACACGGCCCGTGAAACAGGCCGGACCGCCGTGTTTTTCGGGTTTCAGAACCCGTCGCCCATCGAAGACGACATCGGGCTGGTTGAAATCCTGCACGATTTGGGCGCGCGGTTCATGCAACTGACCTATAACAACCAATCCCTGCTGGCGACCGGTTGTTATGAGGCCGAAGACACCGGCATCACCCGAATGGGCAAGCAGGTGATCAAAGAGATGAACCGCGTGGGCCTTGTGGTGGACATGAGCCATTCGGCTGACCGGTCCACAATCGAGGCGGCTGAACTCTCAGACCGGCCCATCGCAATCACGCATGCCAATCCGCACGATTGGTCCCCGGCCCTGCGCAACAAGCGAGATGATGTCATCCGCGCCGTGACTGAAAACGGTGGGATGCTGGGTTTTTCGGTCTACCCTCACCACCTGAAGGACAAGTCTGACTGCACGCTGGAAAGCTTTTGCGAGATGATCGCCCGCACTGCGGATAAATACGGGGCCGAACATCTGGGGATCGGCACTGACCTGTGCCAGGATCAGCCTGACAGTATCGTTGAATGGATGCGTGTGGGGCGGTGGACAAAAGAAATCGACTATGGCGAAGGCTCGGCCTCTGCTCCGGGGTTTCCACCAATGCCGGGCTGGTTTCAGGACAACCGAGACTTTGGAAACATCGAACAAGGGTTACGCGCGACCGGCCTGAACGATGACGAAGTGGCCGGGATCATGGGCAGGAACTGGTATCGGTTCTTTGCCGAGAACTTCGTCCCACAAAGGTAGCCAAATGGAACCACACGCGCAGACAGAGATCGCCAGACGTGACCCCGCTACGGTCATGCGGCTGTCACGGCTGGGATCATTGCATCAATGCCGGCTCAGCTTTATGCGGCAACTGACACGCCGCATGGCCGATGAAAACTGGAGCTTCTCGCGACCTGCATTCGAAATTGACGACAAAGGTGTCGGCCATGCGGTCTATACCGCGCAAGGCCCCGATCGCGCCTATTCGCTGGTAGCATTTGCCCATGACCTGCCTGCCGATCAACGGTCAGACCGGGTTATTGCCGAAGCCTGGGACGCCACCTTTGCGCTGTTCGACGGTATCCCGACGCTAGAAGACATTGATCGGCTGTCGCGGAACGTACCGCTGCAAGAGGCAGGGCGTGTCAGCGAAACCGAATTGTCACTGTCACGCGCCAACCGTTCCGTGCGACTCTGGGCTCATGTGGTGGATCGTCTGGCTGCGGGCCAACAACCGGACCTGGAACAGATTTATCAGGTCGGCTATCTGATGAGGACCACGGCTGTTTACGGGTCGGGCAAATTCGGCGCTGCGGATCGTGAGAAAACGGCGGACCGGGATGAGGTCAGCGGTCCCTTCCAGATCGAAATGCTGTCGGTGTACCTGACCCGGATTTTTGTACGCGATCTGGTGCAATATATGGCGCAGGTCAAAGGTGGGGATCAAACCGCCGAGCTTGATCCTGAAATCGCACGCTGGCTGGGCATCGGAAATTCCACAGGACTGGGAATGGCGCCGTTCATCGTGAACCATCCCGTTCTGTTCAACAACTGGATCATGGCGCGGGAAGAGGCCATCTCGCGCGTGCGGTCAATTAAGACAGCGACCGAAAAAGACGCGTGCGTCTTTCGCGACGTATTCGCGCGCAGCAAACAGTCAATCGCGTGGTGGCAATCCGAACATCCGATACAGGTGGAAAAACTGGCGGCACTGAAGGACGACCTGAATTCGATCGACGTATTTCTGGCTACAGACGACCTGACACGAGACCATCCGTGGGATCGCATGATCCGATGGTCGGAAACCGCGCTCAGCGAAGAAGGCCAGGAGTTGCTGGCCTCGCTGATCCTTGAGCCTTACGGAGATGTCGTGGATGGGCTGTCCAGCTGCATGGCGGACACAAACACGGCTGCACAGGTTATTGATGGAACAATGCCGGTGTCAGGGGTGCGTACCTTGATCCGGAACAGTTTTGACTGGGCGCTGGATCTTGATTGGAGTGATCCGAAAAACTGCGCGCGCGCCTGGTACGTTTCCGAAGAGAAACTTGAACCCCGACTGGGTGAACGGTTTGAAGAACCAATTGCGGACTATGAACAACCGCTCGCGCCCGCGCGTGATGCGGCGATGGCTTTCAGGGCTCTGCAAGACTGGCCGGATGATGCGCCGATAGCAGAATTTCTTTTGCGCCACCCCGAGCACCGCCACACCGTGCGCCGCGCCCAAATCAGCCGTATCGCGCCATATGGTGAGATTCATGACAACACAATCGGCGCGAAAGTGATGCCCATCGATATGTTGCGCGCAAAGCTGTCCTTCTTTGGCGCGACGCATTTCGACCCTCGTTCAGATCGCTGGGTCCGCATCTGCATGTATGCCGGCGCCCCCTACCCTGATGAGCTAAATACCGCAAACTCAGATTTGTGGGTTTATCCGGAGGTTGCACAATGACTTTTTCATTGAACGAAGTCGAAGCAACCGCCAAACGTGCAACCCGCGGGGCCGGATATGCCTGGGGCGTGGCGGAAGAGGCTGCAAAGGCCACCCGTTGGCTAAGCGCCCAAGGGTTCGACGGGCCCGCTATTCTGGCCCAACTGCTCAAACGTGAATATGCGCCCTGTCTGGAACGCCACATTCCTGTGCTTCCGAACGGAGTATGGGTTGGCGAACAAGACCTGTGCCCCCTGATGACCGGAGCTGTGATATCGGATTCCCCGACCGTCCTGTCCCAAGGCACCATTGCGATTTCAAATCTCGCAGCACCGCTGCTGTTGCTGCCCTTTGTCGCTGCGGGGGCCAAAAAGCTGGGAAAGACAGTAAAAGTCACCTTCGACGGGTATTCTGCGACAACTGATGGTGTTCATCTAAGCTGTGCAGACAGCAATTTGGACCGCGCTGATCATGTTGAGATAACCGAGGGCGACCACATTCAATACGGTCGCCCCCTGCTAAGCCGTGCCGCCCCAAATGCAGAGGCGTGGCAGATCCTCAACTCCATGGCGCACCGTACATATGCCCCTGCAACTGAAGAATCCCGACTGCTTGGCGCTGGTTCCGGCCTGTCGGACAATGACTGAAGGATCATCAGATGACCGAGACCCAAACCCTGTCGCTTGCCGAAATCGAAAAGCTGTCCTTCACCGCGTTGGTTGCCGCTGGCACAAGTGAAGAAAGCGCGCGCCCTCTGGCCGTGGCCACTGCGGCAACCGAAGCGGATGGGGTGGCCAGTCATGGTCTGGCTTATATCCCGATCTACTGTGAACACGTACAATGCGGGAAGGTTGACGGTCAGGCAGTACCGACGCTGGAAACGCCGCGCCCCGGCCTTATCCGCGTAGACGCTGCGACCGGGTTCGCACATGCAGCCATTGAAATGGGCTTTGATGCATTGATCCCGGCGGCTCGTGAACAGGGCATCGCGGCCCTTGCGATCACCAACAGCTACAATTGCGGTGTGTTGGGTTATCACACGTATCGACTGGCGCAGGCGGGTCTGGTTGGTCTTGGATTCACCAATGCACCAGCATCCATTGCACCTTCGGGTGGATCGAAGCCCGTTGTCGGCACCAACCCGTTCTCTGTTGCGGTACCGGGTCCAGACGGGCAACCCGCGTTGCTGATTGACCAGAGCGCCAGCACCATCGCCAAAAGCGAAGTGATGAAACACGCCAGAGAAGGCAAGGCCATCCCGGTCGGCTGGGCACTGGACCCGGACGGAAACCCGACAACAGACCCGAATGTCGGTCTGAAAGGAAGCATGGCCCCATCCGGCGGGTACAAAGGTGTGGGTATCGCTTTGCTGACTGAAATCATGGCGGCCGCTTTGACAGGATCTACTCTTGGGCTGCATGCCTCTCCGTTCTCGGGAACGGTCGGGGGTCCACCGAAAACCGGGCAGTTCTTCATCGCTATTGACCCTGCGGTTTCGTCAAATGGACTGTTTTCAACCGCAATATCGGATCTGGTCGTGTCGATCAGAGATCAGGACGGCGCGCACCTGCCCGGAGATGGGCGCCGTGCATGTCGCCTTGCCGCAGGTCAAAAAGGTGTCGCCGTCAACACTGCTACATTGGCTAGGATTGACGCGATAATTCAGGAAAACAGTTAAGAGCAGCCACCAGACCGGGCGGATGTGGTGGCCGCTTGCGCCTAGTTCACGAAATGCAGCGTGTCGAATTCACTGCGCCAGGCAGAGACTTCCGAAGCGACAGGCGCGTCGTCCAGTCCTCGCGTGATCAAATCGGCGAGGCGATCAGCATCTCGAGAGGTCATGCCCCAGCGAACCAATTCAGGAGTGCCAATCCGCAACCCATTCAAGTCCCCTTCAACCGGCTTGACAGGTAATCCGATGCCGCATGCAAGAAACCCGCTTTCGCGAAGCTTCTTCGATGCCGCCTGCCCTCCGCCATAGGGCTCTGCCAGAACCGCGAACTGATGCGAATTGGTGAAGCCTTCCGCACCCTCAAAGACGCGAACACCCTGCGCATCCAACGCTGCGGCCAGTGCTTTTGACAGTGCGATCATCTCGTTCGCGTACGCCTGACCAAAGTCTTTCCAATCCAGCATGGTAACCGCAAGAGCGGCCGTTTTGGCGGCATCGAAATTGGCTGTCATCCCGGGAAAAGCAATAGCATCCAATGATTTGGCAATGTCGACATCATTCGACACGATCAATCCACCTGCTGGTCCACCAAGGCTTTTATAGGTGCTCATGGTCATGAAATGCGCGCCCTCGTTCAACGGGTTCGACCAGGCACGCCCCGCGATTATCCCGCACTGATGCGCGGCATCGAACATGACTTTCGCACCAACTTCGTCCGCAATGGCCCGCACCTCGGCAACAGGGTGTTCAAAAAGGTTCAGACTTCCACCGATCGTGATCAGCTTGGGGCGCTCAGCCCGCGCCAGATCGCGCAGCTGGTCCAGATCGACTGTGTAACCATTTGTGTTAACCGGGGCTTCGATCGTGCGCAGGCCGAACAGTCCCGCACAGCCCGCGGTATGATGGGTCACGTGGCCGCCGATCGTTGCGGGCGGAGCAATGATTGTATCCCCCGGCTTACAGGTCGCCATGAAGCCATAAAGATTTGCAATTGCGCCCGACGGCACGCGAACCTCTGCAAATCGGGCATCAAAGACCTCTGCACAAAGCTCGGCCGCGATAACTTCGATTTCTTCGATTGCTTCCAGCCCCATTTCATATTTGTCACCGGGATAGCCCAGCGAAGGCCGCGACCCGATGCCCGACGACAAAAGCGCCTCGGCCTTGGGGTTCATGACATTAGTCGCGGGGTTGAGGTTGAAACATTCTTTCTCGTGAATGCGGCGGTTTTCCTCTGCCAGATGCGCGATCAGGCCCAATAAGTCGCCAGACGAGGCCGATGCTGTCTTTGTTGCGATATTCTGAACCAGCGTTTCGCTTGCGGCGGGCACCCAGTCTCTATGTGCAAGTGTCATCTGACATCCTCCTGTTTCTTCCACTGTGACTGCTGCTGCGTGACTTCGCAAAGCAGATTTGTTATTTCTTGGCGTAGAAAAACTAAGGCTATGGTGATGAGCGTTTCCCCAAAGCGCCCCAAAGGGCCCCCACTGAACGCAATGCGCGCTTTCGAGGCGGCGGCGCGCCACATCAGCTTTGTCGCAGCGGCAGAAGAGTTGAACGTCACACCGGGTGCAATCTCGCAACACGTCAAAACGCTGGAAGGCTGGGCCGGAGCACCCCTTTTCCGGCGTCAAACGCAAGGCGTCGAACTCACACCCGAGGGGCAATCGCTGGTCGCTGGATTTACCCGGGCTTTTGACCAATTGGCCGACGCGGCCCGTGCGCTGCGCAACCTTAAACCCAATGCAGATTTTCATATCGCTGCTTTACCGGCCATTGCTCAGCTCTGGCTTCCCAAAAGGCTGCGCCAGATCCGATCTCAATTTCCTGACATCAGTTTTTCCGTCACTGCGCTGGAAGCGCCGCCGAGCCTGGGGCGCGAACTGTTCGACCTGTCAATCTTCTTCGCTCCACCGGACGGCACGGCCAATCAGGTGGTCGTTTGCCCGGACGAGATCGTGCCGGTTTGCGCCCCGGCGCTTAAGGACCAAGTTTGCCGCGCAAACGGTTTTCTGGGCGTACCGTTGCTGCACGATCTGGTGTGGAACGAAGATTGGACCAAATGGGCCCAACACTCTGGCTATGACCTGCATAGTGCCAAGGGCGGTGCTCAATTCTCCCTCTACAGTCTGGCCGTAGAGGAGGCGAAGGCCGGCGCAGGTATACTGATGGGACACCTGTGCCTGATCGAAGACGCCTTGGCCACAGGCGAGCTGACAGCTGCGCACACCAAATTGTTCCCAACCGACCGATCTCTGGTTATCCAAATGCCACAACGAACCCGCAGGAGACCGGAAACGGACCAGATTATCGCTTGTTTGTCCCGTTGACCCAAATTGTCCCAGACCCCAGCGCGGGATAGGTGGGAACTGAAAGGGGGGGCGAAAGATTGCCCAAAACACCGGGCACTTATTTTCGTCAAACTCGAACGCTTGGTCCCAACTTTGCATGTTCAGTCATGTTTGGGTACACACGAAAAACTGTCAGAGCGCTTCCGCAATCGTGGCCACTCGGTTTGGCCAGCGACACGTGGAGGGTCACAGTGCTCCGCGCCCGTAGAAGACGGGCTGCGTCAAACGGGTTTAGTCGGTCTCAGCTTTTGGCTTTGCCTGCGACCTTGGAGGCAGCTTCCATGTTTTCGCCGATGATGTCTGCTTCTGTTTCGCTTACGTATTTTGCACAGCGCGACATCATTTCGAACCATTCACGTGCGTCATCCACCATTCGTTCCATGGAATGGCGTTGCCATTCGGCGACGGCTTGCATCGTTTTGCTTGGATCTGGGTTGTCGCCAAACGTAGCTTCCCGGGCAGTTTGCAGCGCGGTGCGTGCAGCCTCATGGCGGCGCTTGAACCAGAGGCGGGAGTATTCCTCCGCCTCGCTCAGCAGGTGGTCTTGCGCTTTCCAAAACTGCTCAATCTGCGGCGTCACCGCGGAGTTCATGGACATCATGCCCTGCATGGATTTCAACACGTCGGTAAGGGCTTCCTGTGTCTCGATTTCGGCTGATTTTGTGGGCATTTGAACTCTCCCTGGAAAAGAAGACGGTGATTAATTTTACCACACCCAGAGGTGCACTCTCATTAACCGAGATCAAATTCACTGGGTAATTCGCGCCGTCGTTTCACAATACGCCCGTCCACAACATACACGGTCGGTTGATATCAACTCATCTGGGCGACTGACCGTCTGAACATAACCAGACTTGTCATCAACAGGGCCAGACCCAACACAGCCATCCAAACGAATTCCGGCCAGACCGTTTCAATTCCAGCACCTTTGAAAACAATTGCTTGGCTGGCTGACATATAGTGGCGCGATGGCAGAAACAGCGTTCCGGCTTGCAACCAGCCTGGTTGCCCCTCGACGGGTGTTTCCCCTCCGGACAGCATCAGCATTGGCAGGACAATCAGCATGACCAGAAGCGCAAATTGCGCCATTGAGCGCGCAATCGTCGCCAGAAATACCCCAAGCGCCGTGGCTGTAAACAGAAAAAGTGCGGTTCCAAATAGGAACAGTATCTTTGATCCGGCGATACGAATGTCCAACGAACCCTGCATGACAAAAGTCAGCGATAACCCCGCAGCGATCAGAACAACGGCCGCATTGGCCCAGATTTTGGCCATCGCAATGTCGAGCGGAGTTAGAGGCATGGCGAGCAGATGCTCAATTGTTCCATGCTCTCTCTCCCGGATCATGGCAGCGCCGGTCAGAATGGTCGTGAGCCACATGATCTGACCGATCAGCGCAACGATGCCCGCAAAACGCACCGTATCTCTGTTTGGGTTGAAGGCACTTCTTAGAATGACATTGATTGCGGGAGGATCTACGAGGTCGACACCAACTGCAAAGCGATGGATTTCAGCGCTCAATATATTGGTGATGTAATTGGCGCCGATACCTGCCTGCTCCATAGCCGTGGCGTCTATCAGAACCTGTATCTCTGGTGTGCTTCTGGCACGCAGGTCTTTTTCAAAACCTGGAGGAATGGCAACGATGAAGATAAACCGCCCGGCATCCATGTGCGCTGGGCCGGTCCCCGGTTCAATTTGCACGACCGGTTGAAACTCCGGTGGGAAAAACGCAGTGGCAAGGGTGCGCGATAGTGGAGAGTTATCCTCATCTGCAAATGCGATTGAGGCGTTATTCACCGAGCTTGCAACGCCTGTTGCTTCCATGATCGGAGCCAGCGTGAATGACCAGACCAGCAAGGCCATCATCACCCAATCGCGGCGCAGGCTCATCATTTCCTTCAACCCCAGCCAGAATATGCAAAAAAGGCGCTGCATTCACTTCTCCTGCGCGCGCAGGCAAAGGGCGGCGGCGAGTGTCAGCACTGGACCGAAACAGGCAAGCGCAAGAATGTCCGGGGCAAGTGATTCCCACCCCAAGCCCTTGGTGAACGCGCCGACGTTCAGGTGCAGAAAATAGGAAGATGGCCAGAGCGAGCCGATGAACTGAGCCCCCCCTTCCAAAGTGGAAACGGGCTGCAACAGGCCCGAGAACTGGATGGTCGGCACAACCGAGGCGATGGCTGTCGCAAATGTCGCTGCCACCTGGCTGGATGTCATTGTGGCAATCAGCAATCCATAGGACGTCGTTGCCCAGATATACAAAAACGCACCAACCGCTAGCGGAATGGGATCGCCTTTGAGCGGCACACCGAAGACGAGAATGGTCATCGCTGCCAGCAACAGAAAGTTTGCAAAAGCAATTGCAATATAGGGAATTTGCTTACCAATCAGGAATTCGAGCCGGGTTGTCGGTGTTACGTAGAAATTCACCACAGATCCCAGCTCACGCTCACGCGCGACACTGACCGCCGTCAAGACGGCCGGCAACATGATAAGCAAAATCGCCGGCATGGCCGGGGCCATTGCTGCAATGCTTTCAAAACTCTGATTGTAGCGAAATCGCGGTTCTATCCGGGCAATCTCGAAGTCCCGTTGCCCCGTCTTTCGGGCGTGTTCGTCCAGAAAGGACTGATGCAGTCCCGCGACATATCCTTCAACGGTCTCGCCTTTGAACGGAATGGCACCATCGACTGTCGCGAGGACCTGTGTTGGCTCGCCTGTGCGCAGCTTACGACCGAAGTTCGGTGGCAACTCTAAGACCAGTGAAACGTCTCCTGCCTGGAGCCGGTTGTGGCCTTCCATAGCGCTTTCCAATGGCGGCGTGGGTTTGAAATAGGACGACCCCGCGAACTCAGTTGCATAGGCACGGCTCTCAGGACCCTGAGAAAGGTCTAGAACGGCAAAGTCCAGTTCATCAATGTCAAGCGTGATGCCAAAGCAGAAAACCAACATCAAAATGGCTGACCCAAGAAACGCAAAGGCAAGGCGCACAGGATCGCGCGCCACCTCGACGGCCTCGCGTCGCGTATAGGCCAGTGCGCGCCCGACACTGCCACCGACGTGTTTGGAATTGGTGGCCAAATCAACTCTCGGTGCTTCAACCGGCGCCGGTCTTTCTGCCGCCTCCAGAATTGAGATGAACGCAGCCTCAAGGCTGTCGGCGCTTTCAGCGGCGATCAATTCGGCTGGTGTGCCTTCTGCCAAGACCTGGCCTGCGTGCATAAACGAAACACGGTCACATCGTTCTGCTTCTGCCATGAAATGGGTGGAGACAAAGATCGTTACCGCGTCTTGTCGGGACAACTCGACGAGCAAGGCCCAAAACGTATCTCGCGCCTCTGGGTCCACTCCGGATGTCGGCTCATCCAATATCAGCACACGCGGGCGATGGATGATCGCAACCGCCAGCGACAGGCGCTGTTTGATCCCAAGGGGCAGGGCGGCCGCAAGGGTATCACGATGCGTGCCGAGTCCGAATCGTTCCGTCAGTTCCGAAATGCGCGCGTCGCGGTCAGGGATTGCGAAAATCCGGGCGTGCAACTGAAGGTTCTGATACACTGACAATTCACCGTACAATGAAAACGCCTGACTCATGTACCCAATCTCGCGGCGCACCTTTCGATCCCTGGCGTCAACGGGTTTGCCGAATAACAATGCCTCGCCTGAGCTTGCAGGCAGCAAACCGGTCAGCATTTTCATCGTCGTGGATTTTCCGCATCCGTTTGATCCCAGAAACCCGAAAATCTCTCCGCGATTGATCGAGAAATCAACGTTGTTCACGGCGATGAAATCGCCAAAGCGCCGTGTCAGCCCGCGTGCAGTAATCACGGGATCCGATTTGATCTGTCGAACGATTGATTGACCCGGCGCTGAACCAGATGCCTCGTCTGCCCGCAAGCGTCGGTACGCAGTTTCGAAGTCCTTATCGGCACGCTTCAATTCGGCGGGTTTACCCTGAAAGATGACGCGACCTGCGTCCATCGCGACGATCCAGTCAAAGCCTTCGGCCTCCTCCATATAGGCTGTAGACACAAGGACAGAGAGCTTGGGGTTTTCCGTTCGGATAGCGTCGATCAATGCCCAAAACTGTCGACGCGACAACGGATCAACCCCGGTTGTTGGCTCATCCAGAACCAGGAGTTTGGGGTCATGAATCAACGCACAGCACAGGCCAAGCTTCTGTTTCATTCCACCAGAAAGCCTGCCCATCAGGCGATCCTCAAATGGTGCAAGCGCGGTCGCTGTCAGCAATGCGGTGATCCGGGCGTCACGCTCGTCGTGTCCCTGTCCGAAAAGGCCCGAGAAGAACTCCAAATTTTCGCGTACCGACAGTTCTGAATAGAGATTCCGACCCAAACCTTGCGGCATGAATGCGATCGCAGGGCATATTCGTCTACGATGAGTGGGCTCATCAATCGCTCCGCCCAGAACGTCGATTGATCCGGATTGAAGCTTTTTTGCACCGGTGATCAACCCAAGCAATGTGGACTTGCCCACCCCGTCTGGGCCAATGAAGCCGACAAGCTGTCCGGTTGGAAGGTCCAAGGTTACAGAGTTCAACGCGATGTGTTTTCGATACCTGTGTGTAACACCGGCAATTCGAAACTCTGACGAGGCGACTGTGGCATTCATTCGAACAGCTCTTGCGGGATGGGCTGTTCAAGCGCCTCGGGCCATGCGCTGGTGGGATCGATCCGTATCACGGCAATGCCGCGCAGGCCCGTTTTTACGTGTTCAATCCGGCTTTCAACCAGGTCCTGGGGGATACGAACGCGGACACGAAAGACCAGTTGCTCGCGTTCATCCAGAGTCTCGACTTGTTTGGGCGTGAATTGCGCCTCGGGAGAAACAAAGCTGACATATGCAGGTGTGGCGTATTCGGGTAAAGCATCAAGCACGATGCGAGCTTCGGCTCCAATCGGCAACAGCCCGGCTTCCCGCGCAGGAAGGAAAACTTCCATATACACGTTCTCGAGACTGAGAAGGGTCAGGATCGGTTCACCCGCTCCGACGACCTCGCCCGGCTCGGCCAATCGATAAAGAACGCGACCCGGCATTGGTGCCAGCAAGGAACTGTCTTCGATTTGCGCCTCAATCCTGCGCACCTCGGCTTCTGCAGCGGCAATCCGGCTTTCTGCGGTTGCAACTCGGGCTTTGGCGGCACCCAACACAGCAGACGCAACTTGGTGGATGGTTTCACGTTCCTCAAAAACTGTCTTAGAGATATTGTTCCCGGTCAGTAGCGCTGTAGCACGTTCAAGTTCCTGCGCCGCCCGACGTTGCTCACTTTGGCGTTGCAGAACCAAGGCTTCAGCTTCTGCTTTTGTCTGGCGCGCCAAGGCGACCTCGGCTTTTGCCCGGTCCAGCGCTGCAGACAATTCGTCTATATCCATCCTGGCAAGTACATCACCGGCGGCGACCATGCCGCCTTCAGGTGCCAGAACTTTGGCAACACGCCCGGCGATCGTTGGCGCAATTTCAACCTGCTCTGCCTCAATCCTTCCATTACCCTGTACGAAGCCACTCGGCAATTGATCGCCGTCTTGGGAGATGACGGAGTAAACAACCGCGCCAGCAACCACGATGACTACCAGAGCAAAAAAGATGGGCGAACTCTTCTTCATAGCTTTTGCCAGATCGTTGAATGCGACGGTCAGTCTAGTGCCTGGCAGGATTGGGGACTTTGCGATGGATCAAGCGTTTCCAAAGCATGCTTGGGGGAACAACATATCCTGTTGGTCGGAATGGACGTGTCGCGGTTTGCTGCCGCTCCTTTGATAGCATTTATTGCAGCAAAGGAGACGAACTATGGGACTGAAACGGACGGACGAATTTC
>NZ_JBQFLR010000008.1:0-140411 GCF_056531345.1 Ruegeria sp. N7
GCTGGCCAACACCCTCACCGCCTGCTGCCGCGCAAACAAACTCCCCGAACCAGAAGGCCTGACCGCGTGATATACGCGGGGGCCGGATCGGACCCTTCGGACCGGCCCCCTTTTTTGGCAGGTAAAGTTCCAGCCAAATTGCTCCCTGACTGCCCCCTGACTGCATGGACAAAGCGCCCTGAATGGGTTTGACAGCCGAACAAATCGTGATATCCCTGTAATCCCAGTTGGTTACAGGTGAAGACACTGTTGTGTCTGACGCATTCGGGTTGAGCTATGCTAATTCATGCACAAAAGCGGTATGACGTCTAAAATAAGTATAATCCAGAAGGCATTTTCGCTGCAGCGTGTGGTAGCGGGTTTGGTCTTTCTTCCTTTACTTGCATATGCGTTTCCACCCTTCCATGATTCTGACCTGTCATTTGGATTGCGGCTTGTATTCTGGGCCGGAGTGATGGTCCTTGCTTTGATGGTGACCGGGCTTGCCAGAAAGCTGATGCGGAAGAATCCCGTTTTCCTGAATGTTCCGGCGCGGGACCTGGCGTTTGTTACTTTGACCCTGGCATTGTTCACGCCCTCACTTTGGATGTTGGCCTGGGTTCTTTTCACCTGTGGTGGATATATGGCACCGGACGCCGAAAGGGTTGTGGTTTATGGCGCTTTGTTCGCGACTGGCTTGATGCTTGTTCAGCGCAACGATCTGAATGCTGCGGCAAGTACTGAGTCTGATCCTGAAAAACCACGCCTTGTCAAACGCTTGCCACCCGGGTTCAACGGGAAAATCTATCGCCTGACTGTTCGGGATCACAACGTAGATGTTGTCACCTCAGAAGGCACCTTCACGCTTCGGTCGCGTTTCACAGATGCAATCGCCGAGATGGAGCCTGTCCCGGGTCATTGTTCGCACCGTTCGCATTGGGTCACCGACGCATCCATTGCAAGTGTCGAAAGAGAAGGCAGCAAAACCTTTCTGAAACTGGTCAATGGCGATCTGGTTCCGGTCAGCCGGAAATACAAACCCATGCTGGAAGAGGCCGGCCTGATCTGAACCTATCGCGGCATTGGCATCAAGTGAGGAAGCGGGCCTGTGAGGATCGCCATCGCCTGCGAACCCATGAGTGCCGACAGCACATGATCCGAACTGCGCAGTCCCCCGGTAAAGGTGCCATACGCCGGAAGTATCAGGCGATGATCGTTCAGCAGAAAGGCGGGCCGTGAAATATGACGCCCCTTGATCCTGACCCGGACTTTTGGATGGTAATGGCCGGAAACTTCGCCTCGCGCGGGATCCTGCGCGATATGACGGAAAACAAGCGGACCACGGTGCCATTCGAACAGATGGGTTCCACCCAGCTCAATAGGACCGGGATCGTGGTTCCCCTCAATCCAGATCCACTGACGTCCGGACTGTAAGGTCGCGATCCTTAGCATTTCTGATTTTGGCAGCGCCCGGGCAGCCTCAAGATCATCGAAGCTGTCGCCCAGACATACAACGGTTTTGGCGTTCGTGCGCGCCAGATCATCCTTCAGGCGGTCCAGCGTTTCACGGCTGTCATAAGGCGGAAGCGAAGGCCCACCACGCCGCGCCACGCGCTCGGATTTGCCCAGATGCAGGTCCGACACGCACAGCAAGCTTTCGTCTGGCCACCAAAGCGCACCGGACGGCAAAGCACACAAGCACTGACCAGCAAACGGAAACCCAAATTCGTTCATGATACGTTCTTGGCCTGTTTCAGAGCCCGGCGCAAGCAGATCAAAGCTGTTCCAACCCCGCCGCTTGCAGCAGCCGTGCGCTTTCCTCCGCCAGAAGCCTTTCTTCGGCACTGCCTTTCACCGGCACTTTGCCAACCTCAAGAAACAGTGGTGCTGACAAGGGCGAGACACGCTCGAGCCGCACCAGATCGATTCTGTCGCCAATTCGGGCCAACATTGTTTCGATCCGACCGAAATCGACAAGCCCGCGCATGGCTTCTTCGCGGGTGATCTGCATCAATAGGTGATCGGGATCGTATTTCAGCAAGGTGTCATACAGGATATCTGACGAAAACGTAGCCTGCCGCCCGCTTTTGCGTTGCCCTGCCATGTTGCGTTCGATCAGACCCGCAATGGTGGCCGATGCACGAAACGTGCGCTTCATAACGGCGTTACCTGCCAGCCAGGTGTCCAGTCCGTCGCGCAGCGCATCGGGTTGAAGCAACGGGCGGGGATCGGTAACCGCGTCCAGACCCCAGATCAGCGTGGCATAGTCCGTGGCGACAAACCCCAGCGGGGCCAGTCCGGTTTCCTCCATCCGTTTGGTCAGCAGCAGGCCCAGTGTTTGTTGCGCGTTGCGACCAGCAAATCCGTAGACGCACAGATGTTCACGCCCATCGCTGGGAAAGCTCTCGATCAGCAGACGATCACGCTGGGGCAGGCGGGACATCTGGCGCTGCAAATCCAGCCATTCAGCCGTATGAGGGGGAAGCTGTGGCCAGTCAGTTTGGGCAAACATGCGCAGAATGCGGTCGCTGAGTTGCGTGGAGGTTGCGAATTTCGTGCCCGAAAAGGTCGCAATCTTTGGCTTTCGGTCAGCGCGCCGCGTGACTTCGACCACCATCTCGCGCAGTCCCTCATACCGCACGATTTGCCCGCCGATCAGGAAGGTGTCGCCGGGCGTCAGCGAGGCAGCGAATGCTTCTTCAACCTCACCCAGAGGTTTGCCGCCCCGGTTACGTTTCAGACGAACTTTGAGCGTATCCGTGTCCTGAATAGTGCCTAGATTCATACGAATGCGCGATGCGGCGCGTGGGTCGCGCAACTGCCATTGCCCGTCGGTACGCTGCTGCAACCTTTGCCAGCGATCATAGGCTTGCAGAGCATAGCCGCCGGTGGCGCAGAAATTCAGGCAGGCGTCAAACTCTGCCCGCTTCAGCTGAGCGTAAGGCCCGGCGGATGTCATCTCGGCATATAGATCATCTGCGTTAAATGGCCCGGCGCAGGCGGCAATCAGGATATGCTGGCACAAAACATCGCGCGGGCCGCGACCGCGGGGTTCCCCATCCAATTCATGGGCTTTGGCGGCCTCTAGCGCGGCGACGCATTCGACCACTTCGAAGCGATTGGCAGGCACCAAAAGCGCCTTGGAAGGTGCGTTATAGCGGTGGTTGGCCCGTCCTATCCTTTGCACCAGCCGTTTGACATTCTTGGGCGCGCCGATCTGGATCACCAGATCGACATCCCCCCAATCGATGCCCAGATCCAGCGAACCGGTGCAGACGATCGCGCGCAAGTCACCTCGAACCATTGCCGCCTCGACCCGCTCGCGCTGCTGCCGGTCCAGACTGCCGTGATGGATGCCGATGGGCAGACCGTCATCATTGGCCAGCCAAAGATTGTGAAAGAATATCTCGGCCTGGGCGCGCGTATTGTGAAAGATCAACGTGGTCTTGTGATGCTTGATCTGCTCCAGCACAGCTGGGATGGCATAAGCCGCGCCACCACCAGACCAGGGTGGCATCTGTGACGTTTCCAGCATTCGGATATCCGGGTCCGGGCCGGGGTCGGCCTGTACAATCTGGCAGGGATCAGGGTGGCGGGCCAGAAAGCGGGCAACCGCAGCAGGATCTTCCACCGTCGCCGACAACCCGACGCGGCGCAGATCGGGATTGAGGCGTTGCAGACGCGCCAGCGCCAGAATCAGCTGATCCCCGCGCTTGCTTTCAGCCAGTGCGTGGATTTCATCGACGATGATCCGCTGCACCCCTTCAAACATACGCGGCGCATCCTCGTACGAGGTCAGCAACGCCAGACTTTCCGGTGTGGTCAGCAGGATGTGGGGCGGATCGGCCCGTTGGCGTTTCTTTTGCGTGGCCGAGGTGTCACCGGTGCGATCCTCGATCCGAATAGGCAGACCGATCTCATCCACCGGGGTGCGCAGGTTACGTTTGATATCCGCTGCCAGCGCCTTGAGCGGCGAGACATAGATTGTGTGCAATCCATTGTGATCAGCATCCGCAAGTTCAGCCAGCGACGGCAGAAATCCGGCCATGGTCTTGCCGCCACCAGTGGGCGCAATCAACAGTGTCGCCGGGCTGCATGCGCGGTCGAACATCTCTTGCTGATGCGGGTGGATGGACCAGCCTTTGGTGGAAAACCAAGTGGCAATCCGTGCGGGAATCTGCGTCATGAACGCAGACTACCCGCCCCGGAGTGGTAATGGCACGGCGTTATTTGACGATTTTCTCGTCTTTGACGAACATGTTGGCCCAGGCCCGGTCGATCAGTTCCGGGCTCATCTGATAGGGGATGCCTTCGAACTCGCAGATCGAGATCATCTGGTCGATCAGGAAGATCGGTTGATAGTTGGCGTAGATATTGTTGATGGTCGGGTACTTGACCTTCAGCAGATGCACCAGCGCCGCCTCATCCAGCGGCATCCCGCGTTTGCGCGCAACCATGGCGAAAATCTTCAGGAAGTTTTCCTGATTCGGGCCGTCGATCTTGATCTTGAAGAAGATCCGGCGCAGGGCCGCTTGGTCAAAGATCTCGTTCGGGTGGAAGTTGGTCGAGAAAATGACCAGCGTATCAAACGGAACTTCGAATTTCTCACCCGATTGCAGGCCCAGGATATCCTTGTTTTCTTCCAGTGGAACAATCCAGCGGTTGACCAGCGCCTGCGGTGGTTCGGCCTGACGGCCAAGGTCGTCCACGATAAAGATGCCGCCCGTGGATTTCAGCTGCAGCGGTGCCTGATAGGTTCTTGCCGTGGGGTTGTAGACCAGGTCCAGCATACTAAGCGACAGTTCACCGCCGGTGACCACGGTCGGGCGTTCACACTGTACATAGCGTGAGTCGAACCGCTTGCGGCGGCGCAGGCTGTTCGGGTCGTCGGCTTCCTGCTCGATCGCGGTATGCACGATCGGGTCGTAGACCGTGATCACCTGCCCCGCATATTCGATGGCATAGGGGACATAGACATTGTCCCCCAACGCATCGCGAATGCCGTTCGAGATGGACGACTTACCGTTGCCCGGCGGGCCATACATCAGGATCGACCGGCCTGCACTGACCGCCGGGCCCAGATGATCCAGCAGGCTGTCGGGCAGAACCAGATGGCCCATGGCATTGGTCAACTGGTCGCGCGTGACCTGAATGTTGCGGATCGACTGGCGCTTGACCTGCTCGCGATAGACATCCAGCGGAACGGGCATCGCACCGAAATACTCGGACTGGCTGAGGGCATCCAGAGCGCGGGCCTTGCCGGCATCAGTCAGCTGATATCCCATCTCGTTGCCGCTGTTGGCGTTCAGCGTCCCCATTGCCTCAAGCAGCTTCTGCTCGCGTGC
This sequence comes from Ruegeria sp. N7, assembly GCF_056531345.1. NCBI lineage: Bacteria > Pseudomonadati > Pseudomonadota > Alphaproteobacteria > Rhodobacterales > Roseobacteraceae > Ruegeria > Ruegeria sp. N7. The sequence goes on from NZ_JBQFLR010000008.1 coordinate 5,325, forward strand.
AATGTCGATCAGCTCTTGGGTCACAGCGCCAGGCAGACATATGGCCGCAGAAACTTCTGACACGGTGCTGGTGTTCTTGCGGAATATGGTCTTCAGCAAGATATCCCGCATCATCACCAGCGGAAGCTTCATTTCGCTTAACCCCTTCGGGGTAGGGGGGGCCATAACAGAGGAAGTCTGCATATTCATGCGCGGTGCTCGTTCGTCAAATTGTAACGCCAACTGCCCGAATAAGGGCGACTTGAAGGAAAAATGACCCAGCTTTGTGGCGGGACAAAGGCAGCGGCAAGGCGCGCTGATGATAGTTTACGAACCGAGAACAGTACCCAGAATCAGATACATGGCCAGCGAGCCACCCAGTGCGAACCCCATGGGGAACTGTTTGCCCCGATCCCAACTTTCCCAATGTGGCGCAATGGTGCGCAACCTTGTGATTTTAGCCAAACGATGCGTGACCACGGCGGCCAGAATACAGGCGGTCAGAATAAGCAGCACCAGCTTTAGATCGCCAAGCCAGACAAATGGCGCGGACGCGGCAAGAAACTTAGCGTCGCCCGCGCCCATTGCCCCTGACGCGTTCAGAAGAATGCCGAAAATCAACACCACGGGGATATGCAGAAGGTGCCAGAAATAGATCGGCATCGACACATTGATCAGCAACAGATGACCGCTGACCGCGCCGGTGGACCAGGGCGGGATGGCAACCAGCCCGACCACGACAAAAATCAACGCCAGCGCAACAACTGCATGGTTTTTGATCCGCATCTCGCGCATATCCGTGAAGGCCACGTAAAAGCAGATCGGCAGCACGAAGGGCAGGAACCATGCCGCCGCCGCAGCGGGGATTTGCATGTGTCAGGCCTCTTCAAGCGCACGAAGCGAGCGAACCGCTTCATCGAAATGCTGCGGATGAGTGGCAATAGCCTCGCGGAACAGGTTTTTCGCGGTTTCCACGTCGCCTTGTTTGACTGCGGAAATACCCATCGTATTCAGCAGTAGCGCCCGTTCAACCTGGGTCATCGGCACCACAGGAAGGCTATAGTTGCCCTGCGCTGACCGGGCCAGCACCAGATTGTTCTTGGCAGTGAACAAAGAGCTGTCCTGACGGACTGCGTCGGTAAACAGGCGTTCGGCCTCGGCATACTGGCCACGGGTTAGTTTCGAATACCCCCAATTGTTCATCACGCTGCCCGGGCGGGTGGTCAGCCCAACGGCCGTTTCATAGAAATGATCAGCCCGCTTCCACTCTTTCCGGGAATCCGCGACCACCGCCTCAAGACGGTAGCGTTTGAAGGTTTCGAACGTTGGAGGAACCGAATCCAGAACGGTTTTGGCCTGAGACCAGTCGCCATTTCGTACCAGCGCATCGGCATACTCGACCTTGTCTGCGGCGTTCGTACCCTTCATTGTCGTCACGCGCTTCCATGCTGCTGCCGCTTCGGTGGTGCGTTTTGCGCGTCCCAGGGATATTGCCAACCCGCGCTGAAGATCGATGCGATCAGGGTTTTTGAGTGTGGCGCCGTGAAAATAGGTCACCGCCTCGTTCGGGTCGGCGGCACTCAACAACACATCGTTCAGGTTGGTTTCGTCAATGACGTTCACTTCCTGAAACGTCCGTTCCACCTTTTCCTCTTCGGTTTCCTTTGCACAGGCCGAAAGGATCAGACCGCTGATAATAACAGCCGGAATCAAGAATTGCTGGCGCATTTTTTGCGTCCTTTACTGCTCTTGCCTCGATTACTGGATTTTGCGTAGCGCGAATTGCCCGTCGCCAAGCTGCTCCAGTGTAAATTCTTGTTGTTCTTGCGGGATATTATTAACAGGATTTTCCATTTTTGCGAGTGCTAAGCGCAGATTGTCGCGGATTGCGTCACTTTCGCCATTGTCCAGCGCGTAAGCCCGTTGAAAGACCTGCGCCGCTTCGGGGTACTCCTGTTTCTCCATCAGTAGAACACCCAGATTATTCCATGCAACAGGCCAATCCGGATCGCCTTCCACGGCGCGGCGCAGCAATTTCTCGGCCTGCCCTAAACGCCGCAACCCAAGATTGGCCGTACCCAGAGAGGTCAAGACCTGTGTCGTCATACCCTGGTCCAGCGCGGCGCGGGTAAAAGTATCAAGCGCCAGTTCGTATTCACCGGCAGCCATCAGCCGGTTTCCGACCTCGATATTGTCTTCTGCTTGTCCCCTGGGATCAACTCCCGGCGCATCCAGGCCGTTCGGCGACAGGCCTTCTGTGCAAGAAGCCACCATGGTGCAAACCACGGTGGCCTTAAGTATTCGGCGAAACCCGGAAGGGAAGCACCAGAATTCAGCTTTCATAGGGTTTTATCATCCTGCGCGCCCGAAAGTCGAAATGACATTCGCCGACGGGCCGACCAGAATGATCAGCAGTGGCGGAACTGTCAGCATCATTGTGACAAGAGTCATCTTGGTAGGCAACTTGTTCGCAGCCTCTTCGGCGCGCATCACGCGTTTGTCACGCATCTCTGAGGCGTAAACCCGCAATGCCTCGGCAATGGATGTACCGAAAGTCGCCGACTGGATCATCACGGTGACGAATGAGTTCACGTCCTGTACGCCGCAGCGCACTCCGAAATCGCGCAAAACAGTGTCTTTGTCCTTACCGGCTTTCATCTCGTGTGCGACGGTTTCGAATTCCTGTGCAATATCTGGGTAGGAGGATTTCATTTCACCGGACACGCGCACGATGGCCTGGTCCAGTGATTGTCCGGCCTCAACACAGACCAGCATCAGGTCAAGCGTATCTGGAAAGCCTGCGGTAATCGCCTCTTTGCGTGCTTCGACCCGGCGCGTGATCCAGTATTTCGGCGCGAAATAACCGATTGCGGCTGGCACGAATACCCGGATCATCATCTGCTGGCCGGTGAACTCCTGACCGTTTGACAGGACCGTAATCAGCAGAACACCGACAACGATACCAATGATACCCAGCGAAAACTGCGCAAAGTGAAAGAACCGGACCGCATCTTTTGACCGGTATCCCGCCTGACGCAGCTTCAGCTCAACCGCCGAATACTCTTCTTCGTTTTTCGGTTCCAGGAAAGTCGCGAATTTCTCAAGCTGCTCATTGCGGCTGGAGTTACGCAGTTGCTCTTTCTTGCTTTTTTTCGTCGCCCGGGGCGCCGCATTCGACCGCTGAAGCTTTTTCAGAGGATCTTCCGGCTGGCTCATGATCAGTGAGACAGCGACAAGAACCATGATCAGGCCAAGTACACCCACTACGATCAGGGGGCCGAACTCACCCAGGTGTTGGGTCAGCAGGTCATTGATGTTGGTCAGAAATTCCATTGTGCTGCCCTCAGACCTTGATGTTGGTGATGATCTTCATGACGATCAGGTTCAGTGTCAGCAAAATGCCGACAACGAAACACGCAGGGATGAACCAGGGGTGATCCAACACTTCGTCATAATACCCCGGATCCTTGACCAGGATGAAAATCAGACACGCAATTGGGAAGCCAGACAGGAACTTACCTGACCATTGGGCTTCGGCCGTGATCGCCTTGACGCGCCGGAACAGGCGGAACCGCGCGCGGATCACCTGTGCCAATCCAGCCAGAATTTCAGCCAGGTTACCACCGGACTGCTGCTGAATACCCACAGCAACCGCGAGGAACCGAAGATCCTGCATGTCCAGACGTTCGGCCATATCTTTGAGCGCCTCGCCCACATCGCGTCCATAGGCGCATTCATCCGCGATAATACCAAACTCGGTTCCCAGCGGATCCTGAACTTCGTTGGAAACAACCTGAATTGTCGAAACGAAAGGATTACCCACACGAAGCGAACGCACCATCAGCTCAACCGCGTCAGGCAGTTGCTCTTCGATCATGCCCATACGTTTCTTGGCCTTGTGGTTTACCCACGCGTAAACACCGCCAATACCGATGGCGATTGAAATCGCGATGCGCAGCGCCGTATCCGTCGCGGTACCAATGCTCAGACCGACAAATGCCATGGCCGAGACCAGAGCCATGATCATGATCAGCTGACGGGGTGAAAACGCAATCGCGGCTTTTTGAGCCTTGTCAGCAAGCAGCGAATACAGAGGAATGCTCTGTGATTTCATGTGCTGCTGCATTTCCTTGCGCAGCTGCTCCAGAACCTGTTCGCGCCCGGCACCCTTTTCCAGCATGTCCAGACGCCGGTTGACCCGGCTGTTCAGGCTGATGGATTTGCCGAACGCAACCAGATAGATGCCCTCGACCAGGGCAAGAACCCCCACAAAGATGGCGACATAGATGATCGCCTCCATAGGCAATTGCATACCCGGTTCTCCTACATTGTGGTTGGGTCGTAGATGGATGCGGGCAGATCAAACCCCCACAGACGGAAGCGTTCCGAATAGTGGCTGCGCACACCAGTTGCCGTAAAGTGACCGATGATCTTGTTGTCAGGTGTCAGGCCAACACGTTGAAAACGAAAGATTTCTTGCATTGAAATCACGTCACCTTCCATACCGGTAATCTCGGTGATCGAGGTCATGCGGCGCGAACCGTCCTGCAATCGGCTGGCCTGAACGATCAGGTTCACAGCGCTTGCGATCTGGCTGCGGACGGCCTTAATGGGCATTTCGATGCCGGCCATCGCGATCATGTTTTCCAGACGTGAAATCCCATCCCGGGCCGAGTTCGCGTGGATCGTGGTCATCGAACCGTCGTGGCCAGTGTTCATGGCCTGCAACATATCGATCACCTCGGCGCCGCGTGTCTCGCCGACGATGATGCGGTCAGGTCGCATACGCAAGGCGTTCTTCAGACAGTCGCGCGGACTGACCTCACCTTTGCCTTCCACGTTGGGCGGTCGGCTTTCCATCCGGCCCACATGCGTCTGTTGCAGCTGAAGTTCCGCTGTATCCTCGATGGTCAGGATGCGTTCGGCATCGTCGATAAAGCTGGACAGAGCGTTGAGCGTAGTCGTTTTACCGGAACCGGTACCGCCCGACACGATAACGTTCAGTCGGGTCGACACGGCAGCTTGCAAATAGGCAGCCATTTCTTCGGTGAACGCACCAAAATTGACCAGATCATCGATACCCAGCTTGTCTTTTTTGAATTTACGAATCGAAACCAGAGACCCATCAACCGCGATAGGGGGCACCATGGCGTTGAATCGCGATCCATCGGCCAGTCGGGCGTCAACATAGGGGTTGGATTCATCGACACGACGGCCTACCGCGGACACGATCTTATCGATGATCCGCATCAGGTGCTTTTCATCCTTGAAGGTGATGTCGCTGATTTCCAGCTTACCGGCACGTTCGACGAAAATCTGATGCGGTCCGTTGACCAGAATATCGTTGACCGTATCGTCCTGCAGAAGCGTCTCAAGCGGGCCAAGGCCTGTTACTTCGTCATAAAGTTCTTTGTTCAGCTGCGATCGGTCGTCGCGATTCAGAACGATGTTCCTGGTTTCCAGAACTTCGCTGGCGATTGCGCTGATTTCGGCTCGTAGCTCCGCTTCGGCGGCAGTTTCCAAAGCTGCCAGGTTCAGGTTCTCCAGCAACTCGCGGTGAAGTTCGATCTTGATCTCACTCAGCCGCTCTTTGCGTTTTCGATCACGATCTGCCCCGGCAACCTCGGCCGTTTTTTTCTGAGGTTTGCGTACGACGGCCGTTGCAGCGGGGCTGGGGGCAGCTTGTGCGGCAGGTGCCGCCGTTTCGACCGGCTGCGCTGCCGCTTTGACGGGCTGCGCTGCTGGCTGTTTTTTATATCTTGAAAACACGGCGATCCCCCCTTGGGATGATGTTACGCAGCTTCAGCGCTGCTGCTGCCAAGGCTGTGAAGTGATTTGGCGAGCTTCGCGATTTCCCGGCGAAGCGGGTTCTTGGCGGCTGAATTGGCCAGCGGCAAACCATGGTCGCCACTTTGCATGACAGGTTTGCCCCCATCAGGCAGCAGCAGATCAATAGAGATGCCAAGGCTTTCCCCCATACGTTTCACGCGGCTTTTTCCATTCAGGTCGGTGAATTTTGGGGCCCGGTTCAGCGCAAAGCGCAGCTTGTTGAAGGGCAGTTCTTCGGCCTGCAACGCGCGCTTGAGGCGCAGGGCGTTCTGAGCCGAGCGCATATCAAGCTCGATCATTGCAAAATATACATGCGCCGCCTGCAAGACCGTTTCCGACCACAAGACCAGCGTTTTGGGCATATCCACAACCACATAGTCGAAATGCGTGCGCGCCACGTCAATCACGCGCTGGATGTCTTCGGGGGTAATCAGGTCCAATGGCACCATGTCGGATGGTGCAGTCAGGACCTGCAGTTTTTCTTCATAAGTTTGAAGAGCTTGTGAGAAAACCTCGCTGTCCATCGAATCCGTATCCGACAGCATTTCGAACACCGTCTCGCGGCGTGCTAGGTCCAGATAGGTTGAAACCGTGCCGTATTGCAGATCCAAATCGATCAGACAGACAGACGGGGCATCCTTGTCCGAGGCACAGGCCAGTTCCCAGGCCAGGTTTACCGCCAAAGTCGTGGATCCCACGCCACCAGCAAGTCCCTGAACGACGAACAACGCGCCTTCCTTTGATTCGCCACTTGCCAATGGAACAGCTGCGGCTTGCGCCATGACAACCGGATCGGGCTGCTTCATGCGTTCTACCGCTTCCTGCAATTCACCTTCCGGAAGCGGGTAGGGGACAAACTCGTCCGCACCCTTGCGCAGCAATTGGTGGAGCGAAGCAGGTGTGACGTCCTCTGCGATCAAGACGACCTTGATCTTCTTTTCCTTGGCCCGCGTGATGATTTCACCCATCAATGACAGGTTGTCTTCATCTTCCCCGTCGATTGCCAATGCAACGAATTCAAGTGCTTCGGCTTCTGGCTGGCTGAAAAAGGCCAGCGCTTCGGCAAAGCCCAGGTCGCCCCAGCGCTCGCCCAGAATGGTTTCCATGTCTTCAATCAGAAGGTCGAAATTCTGGACATCCCGGCTTATGGTGCAGGCCAGGATTGCAGAATTTTCGTCTTGCGGCGTTGCGCTGGTCATAAACACTATCCTCGTCGTGAGGGCTCAGCATGTCATATGAACGAATTCCGCCAGATTGATGTGCTGTCGCCCCAATACGGTCAAATTTGGCCGCAGGTCACCCTATTTTTCACAATGTTGCTTTGAAGTTGGGCAAGAATTGGGCGCAAAAGAACCAATTGTAGGGAAATGGGCGACGATGTCGCCCATTCTGCTTGTATTATCCACCAATGCCAGCGGCACTAGTTGGCCGTATCTGTTGTTGATACATCTTCGATCACGCTCTTCCACGTCGCACTTTCAACGTATTCGCGATAGATGATGTTGGCGTATTTGCCGTCCAGCAGCTGCGGGTGACGGTCAACAAAGCCAGAAACTTCCGTTACCGTCCGGCGGTTGCGGCGATCCCGATTCGGTGTCGCGATCAACGGCTGCGTTTTTCCAAAGGATACAACGGCTTCAAGACGTGAACGCGAGATTCCTTGCCGTTCAAGGAATGCGACTACTGCCTGTGCGCGGCGTAGACCAAGGCTCTTGTTGTAACTGGTTGATCCTACAGCATCTGTGTGTCCGTAAACCCGGAACCTGGCTTCGGGGAACTGTTTGATCCAGTCAGCCTGCTGCAACAGTATGCTTTGCGCTGATGCGTCCAGTTGCGAACTGTTGAAGGCAAAGTTCACTTGGCTGGGCACATCCGCGGCAAATCTGCGCCCAAGAATCTGAGCATAGGTCAACTCGCCGTTTTGAACCTGGATATTGTTCAATGTCGCGTTTCCAAAGGTTCCGGCATCGATCTCATATCCGACCTCGCGCGTACATGCGGCAACGGCGACCGTAAGACCCAGTGTGATGATCCACTTCTGCATTGGTCCTATCCTCCTGATCAATCTAGGACGTAGCCGTACGAGCTGCCAAAATTCTGTTTGGCAACTTCGGATGCTCCGCCGGCTCCGGGACGCTGTGTGCGAGCAACCCGACCATTTGCGAACAGGTCAAATTCGCTGGGTGGTTTGACTCGATCGGTGGGAAGGGCTAGCGCCTCGCCACGCGTCGGCGTCACCAGATGCGCCGTTATGATGATGACAAGTTCACTTTGTTCGCGCTGATAGTCAGCGCTGCGGAACAAGGCGCCCAGAACCGGGACATCTCCCAGCCACGGCACTTGGTTGACCTGGTCAACAAAGTTGTCCTGAAGCAGCCCTGCGATGGCAAAGCTTTCCCCGTCGCGCAACTCTATAGTGGTCTTGGCTTCCCGCACGATAAAGCTGGGAACGGTGTCTCCATTGATCGTGAAGTTCGTGCTGGTGTCGATGCTCGAAACCGAGGTGCCCATTTCCAGATTGATCAGGTCGCCGTCCACAACCCGCGGGATGAAGTTCATATTCACACCGAAGGGTTTGTACTCGATTGCCACGACACCGTCGTCTTGCGGCACCGGAATCGGAACCTCACCGCCAGCCAGGAACGTTGCTTCCTGTCCGGACAGGGCCGAAAGGTTTGGTTCGGCAAGGTTGCGAACAAGGCCCTTCGACTCGAGGGCTTGCAGCAGCAAGTTGACCTGAGCTGATCCGACCCCGAAGCCAAACAACAACGTACCATTTTGCACGGTGACAGGGGGAACAAGGTTCTGCGGATTGAAGCCACCGACAAAATCAGTGCCCGCAACTGAAAGTGTTGAAGAAAGCTCTTTTGCGACTGAGCGATTCATCTCGGCAAAGCGTACTTTCAGCATCACTTGCTGCACGCCACCTACAGACATCAGGTTCGATACACGTTCGGGCGCGTAGCGTTCAGCCAATTCAAGTGCGCGGGCCAGTTTGGCGGCGCTTGAAACCGTGCCGGACAGTACGATGCCATCATTGGCGGTGCGCACTTCAATCTGCTCACTTGGCAGGATCTGACGCAGACGCTCTTTAAATTCGGTTACATCGGGCGAGACCCGGACACGTACGTTGGCAAGCAGATTTCCTGCGCCATCAAACAGTGTTAGCGTGGTCAGGCCAGGGGCCTTGCCCAAAACATAGATTGTGCGATCCGAAAGCGAAGAGATATCCGCAATGCCTGCGTTGGCAATGCTGAGCTCTGCAAACGGTTGTTCGCTTTCCACAACAATCGCGCGATTCATCGGAACTTCCAGCGTTTCCACTGTGCCCTTTTTCACCACGCGAAGGGTTTCAGCCCAGGCGGCATCGCCGACCGGGCTCATAACAAGCGACAACCCCAGCAGGGTTGCGCTGATCCAGGAACGTATTGTCATGTGACCTGCCTCTCCGATCACGCCTCGTTTTTTGGGTCTTATGCCCTATGTGCTAAGAGACTGCGCGAAATCCGAATTTATTGCAATAATCAATGGTTTCTGGAATTTTCCTTATGTGGAGAATTGGCAACAACAACAAGAAAAGAGCCGCATCTGAGATGCGGCTCCGATCTTGTAACACTCTGAATTGGCGTCAATTTGTACAGGGTATAGGCACGTTGACAATCTCTCCACCGCGTCTGATGCGCGTCGTGCAGACCTGTTCAACCTCTTCCTTCGGTTCCGGAGCGGCTGCCGTTATTCCAAGCAGTTTGCGCTGATCCACCTCGATTGCCGACGCAACAGAGTCATCCTGCACCCCAACAAGGGCCAGCGACAGCCGCCCGGTGTTCTGGGCCTGCGCGAGTGCTGCGACCTGTTCCGGCGTGGCTGCGACCGTGACTGTGCGTGCAATCGTTGCGCTTGCGACGTCCGAACCAGCGGTCTGGTCGACGGCGATCAGCTGAACGTTGGTTTCGATCAGTTTGGTGATGCCGCCAGAATTCCCTTCTACCGTCCCGCTTGACCCGGTCCAGTAGATGTCGACATTGTCGCCGGGGCGCAAGAAGCCTGAAACACCAGAGGCCACGTCCACGCTGATCGCAAAGGCGCGCATACCTTTTTCAAGACGAGAGGTCAGCCCGGCCGATTCGCCTGGCCGTGTGATCTTGACCTCCATAATCGCCTCGTCTTTTTCCATGGTCCTCAGAATATAACGCTCATTGGCGCCACTTTCGGGAAACAAGGCAGTGAGATCAGAGAACGTACCTTCGGGAATCGCGTTTTCCGGCCAGTCTACAGCGCGTACGTCTTCCTGCGTCAGTCGTTCACCGTATTTCAGAGGACGATTTGAAACGTAAACAGTTACCGTCGGGATGACATCGACTTTGGCATTGGCCAGCGCTTCTTCTGCCGCTTGTTTCTGCCGTGCCAGTTCGCTTTGATAAGCCGCAATATAGTTGCGCGCCATGTAAACGGCGCCCCCAGCCAGAGCAACGCCGACAATCAGGACAAGTCCGAATACCGCTCGCATACATGCACCTCTTTCTTATTTAGTCGGATACTAAGCGGCCAAAGGGCCACTTTGAAACAGCCCAAGTGTTAAATGTAAATTGTGTCGAAATGTGGGACAAAAATGTCTGCTTGTTAGATTCTGCGTCAGCTTTCGCACAATTCCGCAAAACAACTGCTGTCATCTCCCTGCGGCAGGCCAGACGAAGAACAACGAAACAAACGCCGCGCCCCAAAAGGTCGCCGCGTTTATTTGCCGACACGTTCACCAACAAGCTCAGGAAAGCTGGTGAATGTGAAAACTCGCTGCGGGTCAGTTGGTTCCCGCTGTCACAAGGCCACCGGGAGCGGTGTTCGAGCCGGTACTGACAACAGAGGAACTCATGGCTTGGTTGATGTTACCGCCGATACCATCAACACTTGATCTGATGACAAGGTAGGTCGCGCTTGACAGTCCGATGAGCACTGCGGTCAAAACCACCCAGTCAACGGTCACCGCTCCTGCTTCGTCCGATTTGAACCGATTAAGGAACTTTAGCATCTACTTATCTCCAATACGACAATTCAGTGTTTCCCGTAACGTCGCCTAATAGTGGTTCGTTCGGATGGCGGAAATCAGGCCAAAAGTTGATTTCGCTGGAAATATCCAAGATTCCAAACTTTTTCACGGGCTCTTTTGTGCGCAAAGACCTGCAAATTGGGCGTGATCAATTCGGTGGCGCTCGCGGCGTGGCGTGCGGGGTAGGACCGTCAAACTCTATTCTTAGAGATATTGAAAGACCTCTGAACGAAAAAAGCCGCGCCTGAATGGCGCGGCTTTAAAATCTTGCTCAAGCAGAAGCTTAGCTGCCGCTGTTGCTGCCTGCAGTTGTGATACCGCCGGTTGCGGTGTTGCTGCCCGTGCTCAGCGATGCGCCGTTCAGGGCCTGGTTCACGTCTGTTGCCAGGCCGGTCGCGCCAGCCGAGATCTGCTGGTATGCAACGGCTGCCAGGCCGATGACTGCTGCGGTCAGAACAACCCAGTCAACTGTTACTGCGCCGTCTTCGTCTTTGCGGAAGTTCTTGATGAACTTGATCATGTTACGTCCCTCCTAAAGGATCAAAAAGAGTTTAACAAACCTCGGCGTTCTTCAGAGCTTTCTCTCTCAGTCCGCTCATGTCCGTCTCGGTATGGATTAATGTTTGCCTGTTGTGCGTGGCAGGAATTGGGCCAAACACAGATTTTTTTTCGTGCGGCTTAACTTTTTAGTCACTAAATGCGTAAACCCATGCAAATAAAAGGAAAAAAAATTCTTCGATTGGTGCGAAGTGCTCCGCAGCGGTGCAAATATACGCCAAATGAGGCGAAATTGCCCCAATTCGCTTTGTTTTTCTGGCCTTGGGCGAAGATTCGCGGTTCAAATCGCGTAAAAAGAATACATGAGGCAGGCACATGACTCTCCGGAACGCACTTCAATGCGCCGGTGTACTGGCGTTTCTACTATCTGGTGTCGCACCCGGGTCAGCGACCGACGTTGAGCCGCGCGGAGTTTACAAGCGGATCAAGGCCCCCAAGCCGGGTGAGCGTCCTCGCGTGACCATTCAGATCACACCCGAGGAACACGCGGCCAAGCCCTCAGCCCCCAGCACAGGGGTGGAGCTGGTGGTTCCAGAAATCATAGCAAGAACCAAAGTGGTTCAGCCCACAGTGCCGGGAATCGGTGCCGCGCCTGACCCGAAAGGGTCGTACAATGCATTCTGGGACCGCATTTCACCACACATTGATGAAAGCGGGGCCGGGCGGCTTGATGCTGCGATAAACGCGCTGGCGGCGACGAATGTAAGATCGCCCCGGCTGCAAGCTCTGCAAAACATAGCAAAAGAACGCGGGATCGAGATTTTGCGGTCAACCGTGGGAACCAATGTGTCGCCAGCGCTGGTGCTGGCTGTCATTTCGGTTGAATCGGCCGGTCGCGCAGATGCCGTCAGTTCGGCCGGCGCGCAGGGGCTTATGCAGTTGATGCCCGCCACAGCTGCCCGCTTCGGTGTTAAAGACAGTCTACAACCCTCGCAGAACATCGCCGGGGGCGTGAAATACCTCAACTGGCTGATGGAAGAGTTCGGGAATGATCCGATTCTGGTTCTGGCCGGTTACAACGCGGGTGAGGGGGCTGTACGTAAACACAGCGGCGTGCCGCCTTATGCCGAAACCCGGGATTATGTCCCCAAGGTTCTGGCCGCTTTCCAGATCGCGCGGGCTTTGTGCGCGACACCGCCGGATCTGATTTCAGATGGGTGCGTGTTCCAGACCTCAAATTGAAAAAGGCCCGCCTAGATCCGGCGGGCCTTTTCTTTTGTTCAGCCGACGATTGTCGCTTCGGTCGCAGCGCGCATTTCGTCTTCACTGACACCATCTGCCAGTTCGACGATTCTCAATCCGCCCTCGACCACGTCCAGAACGCCCAGATTGGTGATGATGCGATCCACGACACCCTTGCCTGTCAGTGGCAGAGTGCATTCCTTCAGGACCTTGCTTTCACCGTGCTTGTTGGTGTGGTCCATAACCACGATCACGCGCCCAACGCCTGCAACCAGGTCCATGGCGCCGCCCATGCCTTTCACCAGCTTGCCGGGGATCATCCAGTTTGCCAGGTCGCCCTTCTCATCCACTTCCATGGCGCCCAGAATCGCAGCAGCGATCTTGCCGCCCCGGATCATCGCAAAGGACGTGGCGCTGTCGAAATAGGCAGTGCGGGACAGTTCGGTGATCGTCTGTTTGCCCGCGTTGATCAGGTCCGGGTCTTCTTCACCTTCATACGGGAAAGGACCCATACCCAGCATACCGTTTTCCGATTGCAGTGTGATGTCCTTGTCGCCGACATAGTTCGCCACCAGCGTCGGAATCCCGATGCCGAGGTTCACATACATGCCGTCGTCCAGTTCCTCTGCCGCGCGTGCGGCCATCTGATTGCGGTCCCAGGGCATTATGCGTCCTCCTTCTTGCGGGTGGTGCGCTGTTCGATGCGCTTTTCGTGATCGCCCTGAATGATGCGATGCACATAGATGCCGGGCAGGTGGATCTTGTCTGGATCCAGTGAGCCGCGCGGAACAATCTCTTCCACTTCGGCCACGCAGATCTTGCCGCAGGTTGCAGCGGGCACATTAAAGTTGCGGGCGGTCTTGCGGAATACCAGATTGCCGGTGTCGTCAGCTTTCCAAGCCTTGACGATGGCCAGATCGGCAAAAATGCCTTCCTCAAGGATATAGGTCTCGCCGTTGAAATCCTTGTGCTCCTTGCCTTCCGCAATCACGGTACCGACGCCCGTCTTGGTGTAGAAACCGGGAATACCGGCACCACCGGCGCGCATTCGTTCGGCCAGTGTTCCTTGAGGGTTGAATTCCAATTCCAGCTCACCGCTCAGATACTGACGCATGAATTCGGCGTTTTCGCCGACATATGAGCTGATCATCTTTTTGACCTGCTTGGTCTGCAACAGGATGCCGATACCGAAGTCGTCCACACCGGCGTTATTCGACGCAAAACTCAGGTCCTTGACGCCCGAATCCCGGATGGCAGCAAGCAACAGTTCGGGAATGCCGCACAGGCCAAACCCGCCCGCGGCAATCAGCATGCCATCCGTCAGCACCCCATCGAGTGCCTCGGCGGCATTGGCATAGACTTTCTTCATGGAAAACTCCCCCAATGACATGGTGATGGGCAGGTTTTGCCGCCACGTCATGGGGAAGTCAATGAAACCAGAAGGTTCAGGTATTTCTACGGTAGTTCAGCTGACAATAGTGTCAGTCGGCGATCAGGATCCCGCAGGCGATGCGCCCACCTGCACCGCCAATGGGCTGGCTCATGTGATCGTCGCCAGCTTCGTGGATGATGAAAGTTGATCCGTCCCCATCCAGCAATACATCTCCATCACCCTCAAGCGAAACCAGGTTTGTAAAGGCCTCCATCTCGCCCACACCATCCTGTCCCACATATAGATTGGGCAGATCGCCGGGCTCGGGGCCTTCAGGGTTCAGCAGCCCATGTGCGCCTTCAACTTTGCCAACATGGCCTTGGGCCGTCTTGAACCCTTCACCGGCCTCGCAGACACCATGGCTGTGCAGGTGCAACCCGTGTTTTCCCGGCGGCAGGTCTGTGACGCGCACGTGCAGCAGAACACCATTGGGCCCTTGCGTCGCCTTCGCCTGACCAATGACGTCGCCTTGCGCGTTGATGATTGCGGCTGTGGCGGATTTGACGTGATGCGCGGCTTGGCCCTGCGTGGCAGCCGCAACGCCTATCGCCGCAACAAGAATGGCGGTTCTGAACATGTCTCAACTCCTTTACTGAACAACGCAATCCTGTATCGCGTCAGACTGTAAACACGCAGGCCGGTTCCTTTATTCAGAAACCGGCCCGCGCGCTTAGTGACATGTCCCGGTCAAACGTCCGGTTTATTCAGCCGCTTTCTTTGCTGTCTTCTTGGCGGCAGCCTTCTTTTTGGGCGCAGCCTTTTTCTTGGTGCCCTTCTTGGATGCGCGCTCATTGACCAGTTCGATGGCCATTTCCTGCGTCACGTCTTCGGGCTTGATGTCTTTCGGGATGGTCGCGTTGACCTTTTCCCATTTTACATATGGCCCGTACCGTCCGTCCAGAACCTGCATCGCGCCGCCGTCTGGATGCTCGCCCAGGTCTTTCAAGGGTTTTGCCGCCGCGCGCCCGCGTCCGCCGGGATTGGCTCGTTTCTCGGCCAAAAGCTCAACGGCGCGGTTCATACCGATTTCGAACACATCATTAGGGTCTTTGAGATTGGCATAGACCGGCTTGGCTTCATCGGCCAGCTGATGCATCAGATAGGGGCCAAAACGCCCGAAGTTCGAGGTGATCATGCCGCCTTCGGGGTGCTCACCGATCTGACGCGGCAGGGACAGAAGCGTCAGCGCCTTGTCCAGATCCATGTCATCCTTGCTCCAGCCGCGTGGAAGCGAGGCGCGCGGCGGCTTCTTGTTCTCGGGCGTGGGTTCGCCTCGCTGGACATACGGCCCAAATCGGCCGGACTTCAGCCAGATCTCATCCCCGGCGTCTTCGCCCAGCAATTGTTCGTCGCCTTCCGCGCCTTCACCGGCGATAGGCCGCGTATAAGTGCACTCCGGATAGTTTCCGCAGCCCACGAACCCGCCGGTGCGTGAGGTTTTCAGGTGCAATTGTCCCAACCCGCATTTCGGGCAGATACGCGGGTCGGACCCGTCTTCACGCGGGGGGTAAAGCTGTGGCGCCAATGCCTCGTCCAGCTTGTCCAGCACTTCCGATATGCGCAGTTCGGATGTTTCGCCAATCGCTGCCGAAAAATCACGCCAGAACTTGCCCAGCAGATCCTTGTAGTCACGATCACCGGCGCTGACGTCATCCAGTTGCTCTTCCAGATTCGCGGTGAATTCGTATCCAACGTATTGACGGAAGAAGTTCAGCAGAAAGATGGTGACGATCCGACCCTTTTCCTCGGGGATCAGCCGGTTCTTGTCTTTGCGCACATATTCGCGGTCCTGAATCGTGGTCACGATTGAGGCATAGGTCGAAGGACGTCCGATCCCCAACTCCTCCATCCGCTTGACCAAAGTGGCCTCGGTATAGCGCGGGGGCGGTTGCGTGTGATGCTGCAACGCCAGAACGGCTTCGTTATCAGCCATGATTGCGGCTTTGTCCGACTCGCTGGTGGCCTTGGCAAACTGGTCACGCAACGTAGTTTTGGAAAAGCGCGCAGGGTCGCCCTGCATGATCTGTGGCAGGCGCTTTTCGTCATCATCGGCGACATCATCGCGGCCTTCCTCATAGACGCGCATGAACCCGTCGAACAATACCACCTGACCGGTGGCACGCAGACCGACCTGACCGTCATCACTGCCAATCTCGACCGTAGTGCGCTCCAATCGTGCTGCCGCCATCTGGCAGGCAATGGTCCGTTTCCAGATCAGATCATAAAGCTTGCGCTGATCTTCATCCGTGACCTTCAGCGCCTTGGCATCGCGCGTCATATCCGTGGGGCGGATACATTCGTGTGCTTCCTGCGCGTTCTTGGCCTTGTTCTTGTACATACGCGGGCTGTCCGGCACATATTCTGCACCGTACCGATCCGCGATGGTGTCGCGCGTTGCCGTCACGGCCTCGGGCGCCATGTCGATCCCGTCGGTTCGCATATAGGTAATGTAGCCGGCCTCATAGAGGCGCTGCGCAACCTGCATTGCATGGCGCGCGCCCATGCCGAATTTGCGGCTGGCCTCCTGTTGCAGAGTCGAGGTCATGAACGGCGCGCTTGGGTTGCGCGCGGCGGGCTTGGCTTCGACCGAAGTCACACGCAGCGCGCGGCTGGTGACGGCCTGAACCGCCAGTTCGGCTTGTGTTGCGTTGGCCAGATCGTGCTTGTCCAGTTTCTTGCCCGCCAACGTGACCAGCCGCGCCTCATAGGTCTGACCACGCGGTGTCTCGAACAGGGCCCGAACCGACCAGTACTCGACCGGCTTGAACGCTTCGATCTCCATCTCGCGCTCGACGATCAGGCGCAGACAGACCGATTGCACCCGACCTGCGGATTTTGCACCGGGCAGTTTGCGCCACAGAACCGGTGACAGGTTGAAGCCAACAAGGTAATCCAAGGCGCGGCGTGCCAGATACGCTTCGACCAGGGGCATATCGACGTCGCGCGGGTTCTTCATCGCCTCGGTCACCGCCTCTTTGGTGATGGCGTTGAAGGTCACCCGGCTGACCGGTGTATCTTTCTTGATCGAGCGGCGCTTGGTCAGGGCTTCCTGCAAATGCCAGCTGATCGCCTCGCCCTCACGATCAGGGTCAGTGGCGAGGATCAGCGCGTTGTCTTCTTTCAGCGCGTCGGCGATGGCCTTTACATGTTTGCGGCTGTCATTGCCCACTTCCCATGTCATGGAAAATCCATGGTCCGGATCGACCGATCCGTCCTTTGGTGGCAGGTCCCGCACATGGCCGTAAGAGGCCAGAACGGTGTAGTCAGGGCCGAGATATTTATTGATTGTTTTTGCTTTGGCCGGAGATTCTACAACAACTACAGGCATTTAAGGGGAAACCTCGCTCGACGAATTTGGCGCCTTTTATGGTGGTGCAAAATGTGTGGGGCAAGCGGGGATTGTCAATGCGTTCCTTTGGCAGGCGGAAAAGCGACGTGATTTCAGCGTGATACCCGCGCCGGATTGCAGGCAGAGCATTCGACTATGCAATCTTGCCTTCCATCCTAATCAGCATGCCAGAGACAACAACCCGCCCGGCTGGCGCTGGATTCGTCCGTCCAGTTCAAGGTCGACCAGCGCTGGCCCCAGATCCCCGGCCGAGGCCGCAATGTCGCGCAGCAACTGGTCTTCGGCGATGGGGGAAGGTCCCAACCGCTCAAGGATTTGCGCCTGCAAATCCAGTGCGGCGGGCCGTGGTTGCTTGGCGGGCGGCTCCTCGGGTTTTGCAAAGATCAGATCGCCTTGTTGTGGCAGCGCCTCGACAACGTCGTCTGCCGAACGGACCAGCGTCGCACCATCCCGAATCAAAAGGTTGCACCCGGCAGCGCGGGCGTCAAACGGGTGGCCAGGCACGGCCAGAACCTCGCGCCCCTGATCCAGGGCGTCACGCGCCGTGATCAGGCTGCCGGATTTTGCTGCGGCCTCGACCACCACAACAGCTTGGGCCAGGCCCGAGATGATCCGGTTGCGGCGCGGAAAATGCCTGGCCTGAGGCGTCACGCCCATCGGTTGTTCCGACAGCCGCAGTCCCTTGGTCGCGATTTTATGCGCCAGTTCCGTGTTCTCGGCCGGGTAAATGACATCGACACCGCCCGCCATGACGGCAACAGTGCCGGTGTCCAACGACGCCATATGCGCTGCCGTATCAATGCCGCGCGCCAGACCCGAGACAATCACATGTCCCTTTTCACCCAAGGCGCGCGCCAGACCACGCGCCATCCGTGCGCCCAGCGAGGAACAGTTGCGCGCGCCCACCATCGCAATCGCCGGTTTCTGCAACAGCGACACATCCCCGATGGCCCAAAGCAAGGGCGGGGCATCGGATAGGTCGTTCAATGCGTCGGGGAAATCTGCGGACCCAAGGCACAAAAGCCGCGCTTTGGCGGCTTCTGCGGCCCTGAGTTCCGCCTCGATCACGCCGGGGGGACAGGTTTCATACCCATCTATTCCGGCGGCGCGTGCCATTTCAGGCAGCGCGGCCAGCGCGTTCTGCGCCGAGCCATGTTCACGCAGCAGCCGACGAAACGTCGCCGGGCCGACCTTGCGCGAGCGCAACAGGCGAAGCCACGAAAACCGGTCCTCTTCCGTGGTGGGTGGGAGTGGGGGGTGATTGGAAGAAAGCTGCTCTTCGGTCATCCGTTGCTCCGCCTGATTGCAGAACTGGTTTACGGGACAGGGGGTTAACAGCCTCTGAATCGCAGATAATTAGCAGCGATTTTTCTGTATTTCTCGGAGAACACACCGGTTAAGTGTCTGAAAATAAATAAAAGAACATTTTCCAACCGGCGCTCAAATCAATGGCGTCGGTTGGAGTGCTATCGAATCAAAGTGGCGCATGGTTAACCCTGCGCCTGCCTTTGCGCTTCTCTTCCGCCTCAGGCCGCCGACCCGCCGACAGTCAACCCGTCCATCAGCACTGTCGGTTGACCCACACCCACGGGCACCCATTGACCGTCCTTGCCGCAGGTGCCCATACCCGGATCCAAAGCCATATCATTGCCAAGGCCGCGGATGCGCTTCAACGCCGAAGGCCCGTCGCCGATCAGCGTGGCGCCCTTGACAGGCGCTCCGATCTTGCCGTTTTCGACACGATACGCCTCGGTGCACGAGAAAACGAACTTGCCGTTGGTGATGTCGACCTGGCCGCCGCCGAATCCAACCGCCCAGATGCCGTCATTAATATCTGCCACCAAAGCCGCCGGATCAGCGTCGCCCCCCAACATGATCGTATTGGTCATGCGCGGCATGGGTTTGTGCGCATAGCTCTGTCGCCGCCCATTTCCCGTGGGTGCAACGCCCATCAGCCGGGCGTTTTGCCGATCCTGCATGTAGCCGGTCAGGATGCCATCCTCGATCAATACGGTGCGCGAACTGGGCGTGCCCTCATCATCCACAGTGATCGAGCCGCGACGGTCGGCAATCGTGCCGTCATCCACCACGGTCACGCCCTTAGATGCTATCTGTTGCCCCATCAGTCCGGCAAAGGCCGAGCTTCCCTTGCGGTTGAAATCGCCCTCAAGCCCGTGACCGATGGCTTCGTGCAGCAAAATACCGGGCCAGCCGGGACCAAGTGCAACCTCCATCACGCCGGCAGGGGCGGGAACCGCGTCCAGATTGACCAATGC
This sequence comes from Ruegeria sp. N7, assembly GCF_056531345.1. Classification (NCBI taxonomy): domain Bacteria; kingdom Pseudomonadati; phylum Pseudomonadota; class Alphaproteobacteria; order Rhodobacterales; family Roseobacteraceae; genus Ruegeria; species Ruegeria sp. N7. The sequence continues at coordinate 24,974 of NZ_JBQFLR010000008.1, forward strand.
GATGCGCAGGGCTTCGCGCGCCTTGGCCTGCCAGTCGGCAGGGTCGATCAACCCGCTCAGGCCAACCCGCCCGCCGCCACCGGCCGATCCGCTTTCGCGCCGCCCGTCCTGTTCAACAATGACCGAGACATTCACGCGCGTCATGGGGCGCACGTCACGCACCGTCACACCATCGGGTCGCAGAATTTCCACCTCCTGAACGGCGGCTGCGATCATTGCGCTGACCTGAACCACCCGCGGATCCAGGTCGCGGGCAAAGGCGTCAATCTCCCGCAGGGTTTCGATTTTCACCGGGAAGGCGGCGGATTCGATTGGGTCTTCGTCCGTGTACAGGCGCGTATTCGTGGGCCGGGGCGCTTCGGCGAGCGTTCCGCCTCCATCGCCAACCGCCAGTCGCGCGGTTTCGGCGGCACGTTTCAGCGCGGCAATCGATACATCAGTCGAATGCGCATATCCGGCAACTTCGCCCTGAACGGCGCGCAGGCCAAATCCCTCGGATGCGTCATAAGACGCGGTGCGAAGCCGCCCGTCGTCAAACACCAGAGATTCGGATTTCCGACGCTCGACAAACAGCTCTCCATCCTCGGCCCCGTCCGTTGCCGAGCGCAATATGGCCAGTGCTTCATCTTGCGGCAGGGCGCTCTCAAAGGGGCGAAACGTGGCTTCAGGCATGGGTTGCGACCTTTCGGGTTTGATCCAGATCAAAAATAGCGTCTGTTTGACGCAAGCATTTTGCTTTATCTACCCGCTGGAATATGGTTTTTAACGCGGCCAAAGACAACGGGAGAGGTGCGACCGATTCACACCTTTCCGTCAGGGACGCAAAGATCAAACGATCAGGACAGAACATGAAGAATGCTTTGATGCTTTCAGGGTTTATGACAGCCCTCTCCAGCCTACCCGCCATGGCTCAGGAGCTTGAGATTATCGGCAAGCCGGTAGACGGCGGCATGGGCTTCCAGCCCGCGGCCACCAGCCTTGCCACAGGAATCCAGAAGCTGGACGGCATGATTCTCGTGATCATCACCGCAGTCTGTCTGCTGGTTGCAGCTCTGCTGGTCTATTGCATCGTGCGCTACAATCAGCGCGCAAACCCGACCCCGGCGCGTTTCTCGCACTATACCCCTGTTGAAATCGCCTGGACCTTGGGTCCGATCTTGATTCTGGTGTTTATTGGCGCGTTCTCGCTGCCGGTTCTTTTCAAACAGCAGGAAATCCCGGAAGGTGACATCACCATCAAAGTCGTCGGCAACCAGTGGTACTGGACCTACGAGTATGTTGATCACGATTTCGCATTCGACAGCTATCTGCTGGGCCACCCGGCGACCCTGGACGAGGGCGCACGCCCTGCGGACGCGGACGTGACGCCGTTTGTTCTGGATGACGCAATGCGCGCCAAGCTGATCGATGCAGGCTACAGCGATGATGAATGGCTGTTGGCCACCGACACCGCTGTTGTCGTTCCGGTCGGCAAGGTCATCGTGATGCAGGTGACTGCATCCGACGTGATTCACTCGTGGACCATCCCGGCCTTTGGCGTAAAGCAGGACGGTGTGCCCGGACGTCTGGCCGAGCTGTGGTTCCAGGCCGACAAGGAAGGCATCTATTTCGGTCAGTGTTCGGAACTGTGTGGCAAGGACCACGCCTATATGCCGATTACCGTCAAGGTCGTAAGCCAGGAAGTCTATGACGAATGGTTGCAGGGCGCGATCGAAGAATACGCGGGCCTGCCGCAAAGCTATCAGGTCGCCTCGAACTGAGTACGATAGGGGCGGGTTGAACCCCGCCTGACACAAGATGCAGGCTGCGCGGGCGATCCGCGCAGTTTTCGCCCCAGAAGGACCGGAAATGACCGACGCAAGCATCAATGCCAGCACTGCGACCGCCCGGGCGGACGAGGCCGGCTTTGGCGATTACTTCGCCCTGCTGAAGCCGCGCGTGATGTCGCTGGTCGTGTTCACGGCATTGGTCGGCCTGTTGGCGGCTCCTGTTCCTGTCCATCCCTTCGTCGGATTCTGCGCCATCCTGTTCATCGCCATCGGCGGCGGAGCCTCAGGTGCGCTGAACATGTGGTGGGACGCGGATATCGACCGTGTCATGAAACGCACAAAATCCCGCCCGATCCCTTCGGGTAAGGTCGAGGAAGGCGAGGCGCTGGCTGTTGGTCTGGCTCTGTCGGGTCTGTCGGTGATCATGCTGGGCCTTGCGACCAACTGGTTTGCAGGCGCGTTTCTGGCCTTCACCATTTTCTTCTACGTTGTCGTCTACACGATGTGGCTGAAGCGTTCGACGCCGCAGAACATCGTGATCGGTGGCGCAGCGGGTGCGTTCCCTCCGGTGATCGGCTGGGTGGCCGCCACAGGATCGATGTCGGTCGAGCCCTGGCTGATGTTTGCACTGACCTTCATGTGGACGCCGCCGCATTTCTGGGCGCTGGCCCTGTTCATGCGCTCGGACTATGACGACGCGGGCGTGCCGATGCTGACCGTCACCCATGGTCGCCGCGCGACACGTGTCCATATTCTTGTCTATACAGCCCTGCTGGCCCTGCTGGCCATCGGAACTGCATTTTCAGGCATTGGCGGCCCGATCTATCTGACCGTTGCATTGATTCTGAACATCCTGTTCCTGCGGGGCGCGTGGAAAATCTCGCGCCGGACCGAGGACGATTCCGAGGCAGATAACTTCAAGGTTGAACGCGGTTTCTTCAAGCTGTCGCTGCTGTATCTGTTCCTGCATTTCGGTGCCGTTCTGGCCGAAGCCCTGCTGAAACCCTATGGTCTGGGGGGATGGTCATGAGCCTTCGCAAAGGTCACGAGCTACATCAGCGCCGGTTCAGCCGCAATCTGGGTGTCGGCCTGACGCTGGCTGCCTTTATCGTGATCATCTTCGGCCTGACCATCGTCAAGGTCTCGGGCACTGATTTCAACAGGGCGACGCAAGAGGTTCAGAACTGATGGCGTTGTCCGGTCCTCAGAAAACGGTTGTCCAGACCGTCGGCGTGGTTGTCCTGATGGGCAGTCTGGCCTGGGCGTCGGTGCCGTTCTACAACTGGTTCTGCCGGGTGACCGGATTTGGCGGCACCACTGGTGTTGCCGAAACCGCCCCCGATACCATTCTGGATCGCACCGTTACCATCCGCTTTGACGCGTCCAAGGCCAAGGACATGCAATGGGAGTTCAAGCCGGTCGTGCGCGAGATGGATGTGCGCATCGGCGAAACAGGTCTCGCGTTTTACGAGGCCTATAACCCGACAGACCGCCCCATTGCCGGGCAGGCGTCTTACAACGTGGCGCCCTATTCTGCGGGTGGGTATTTCCAGAAGATTGCCTGTTTCTGCTTTGAAGAGCAGGTGCTGCAACCCGGCGAGCGCGTTGAGATGCCGGTGACTTTCTTCGTCGACCCGGAAATGGTCGAGGATCTTGAAGCCAAGTATGTTCATACGATCACGCTGTCGTATACATTCTACGAAATTGACCTGCCCGAGGGCTATGCCGCCCTCGATGCGCAGGCAGATACAAACACGAACTAACGCCTGTAGGTGAGGGACGCTGATGGCACACGCTAAAAACCACGATTATCACATTCTGGCCCCGTCGATCTGGCCTCTGATCGGCGCCGTCGGCGGCTTTGTCATGCTGTTCGGAGCCGTTCTCTGGATGCAAGGCATCACGCCCTTCATGTTCTGGGCCGGTCTGGCAGCTGTGCTTTACACGATGTTCGCCTGGTGGTCGGATGTGGTTGCGGAAAGCCGTCAGGGCGATCACACCCCTGTTGTCCGCATCGGTCTGCGCTACGGCTTCATCCTGTTCGTCATGTCCGAGGTGATGTTCTTCTTCGCCTGGTTCTGGTCGTTCTTCAAACATCGCATGTACCCGATGTACGACTATGCCGGCACCGAATACATTCAGCCGGATATTCATGCGGTTGACCCGTTCCACCTGCCGCTGATCAACACGCTTGTTCTGCTGCTGTCGGGCTGTGCAATCACCTGGGCGCACCATGCGCTGGTGCACGACAACGACCGCAAGGCGCTGATCAATGGTCTGGCCATTGGCATCGTGCTGGGTATCGCCTTTACCTTCCTGCAGGGCTATGAATACGCCGAACTTCTCAAGCATGAAGGCTGGGAATTTGGCGGCGACCAGTTCTATTCCAACTTCTTCATGGCGACCGGGTTCCACGGTGCGCACGTGATCATTGGGACGATCTTCCTGACCGTCTGCTTGATCCGCGCGCTCAAGGGGGACTTCACACCCGAGAAACATGTTGGTTTTGAGGCTGCCGCTTGGTACTGGCACTTCGTCGACGTTGTCTGGCTGTTCCTGTTCTTTGCCGTTTACATCTGGGGTCAGGCCCCGCTGATGTAACGCCGGTCAGGCTGATCAATTGCAAAAGCCGCCCCAATGGGCGGCTTTTTCTCTATGCGGGGCACAAGATTGCGCCCCATACAATTGCGTGGTTGCAATTCAGCCCGCGCGCCCCTTAACAAGACGCCGGTTCCTGCAAAGAAGTTTGGTCCTGACATGCGCCGTACCCTGTTCCTGCTAATCTTCGGCCTCGCCGGTTTGGGCGTGCTGCTGTCGCTGGGCATCTGGCAGGTGCAGCGTCTGGCGTGGAAGCAGGACGTGCTGGCCGAGATCGAAGATCGGATCTCGGCTGCGCCGGTTTCCCTGCCGCTGCAGGTTTCGGCGGATCAGGACAAATACCTGCCGGTTACAGTGTCGGGCGAGATGGAGCCTGCGGAAGTCCACGTTCTTGTTTCGCTCAAACAGGTCGGTGCGGGGTATCGCATCATTCAGCCGTTCAATACCGGGGGCCGGACCATTCTGATTGACCGGGGGTTCATCCCGACCACGGCCAAACAGGCCGGGCGACGCAACGGTCCGATGGAGATCACCGGCAATCTGCATTGGCCAGATGAAATCGACAGTTACACGCCCGCACCTGATCTTGACGCCAACATCTGGTTCGCCCGCGATGTGCCCGCGCTTGCGGGTGCACTGGGCGCGGAACCGGTTCTGCTGATCGCCCGTTCGCAAACCGATCCGAATGTGACGCCGCTGCCGGTGGACACGGCGGGCATACCAAACGATCACCTGCAATATGCTATCACCTGGTTTGGTCTGGCTCTGGTCTGGGCCGCGATGACCGGATACTTCCTGTGGCGCAGCCGTGCCAATTCTGAGAGTGACGCGACATGAAATATATCTCGACCCGTGGGCAGGCGCCCGAACTGACGTTTGAAGAGGCAATGTTGACCGGGCTTGCCCGCGACGGTGGCCTGTATCTGCCCGCCGAAATCCCGGTGATGTCGCAGGACGAGATCGCGGCGCTGGCCGGATTGCCCTACGAAGAAATCGCATTCCGTGTGATGTGGCCCTATGTCAGCGGCTCATTCGCCGAGGATGAGTTCAAGGCGATCATCGCCCGCGCTTACGAAGGTTTCGGCCACGATGCTCGCGCGCCATTGAAGCAGCTGAACGAGAACCACTTCCTGCTGGAACTGTTCCACGGCCCCACGCTGGCCTTCAAGGACTTTGCCATGCAGCTGATCGGCCAGTTGTTCCAGGTAGCGCTGAAACGCCGTGGTGACCGTGTGACCATCGTCGGCGCGACCAGCGGGGATACCGGTTCAGCCGCGATCGAGGCGTTCCGCGGGCTGGACGCGGTGGATGTGTTCATCCTGTTCCCGCATGGCCGCGTGTCCGAAGTACAGCGTCGACAGATGACGACGCCTGCGGACAGCAATGTGCATGCTCTGGCCGTTGATGGCGATTTCGACGATTGTCAGGCTGCGCTGAAAGACATGTTCAACGATTTCGACTTCCGCGACGGCGTGAAACTGGCGGGTGTGAACTCGATCAACTTTGCCCGCGTCTTGGCGCAGATCGTTTATTACTTCTCGGCTGCCGTCAGCCTTGGTGCGCCGCATCGCAAGGTCAGCTTCACGGTGCCAACCGGCAACTTTGGTGACATCTTCGCTGGCTATCTGGCCAAGCGTATGGGGCTGCCGATTGACCGCCTTGTGGTGGCGACCAACCAGAACGACATTCTGCATCGCTGCCTCTCGGGCGAGGGGTATATCAAGGGCGAGACTATCCCCTCGATCAGCCCGTCGATGGACATTCAGGTCAGCTCGAATTTCGAACGCGCGCTCTATTATGCCTATGGCGAAGATGGCGGGGCCATCGCACAATTGATGGATGAGCTGAAACAGGGTGGCTTCAATATCAGCCAGGGCGCGATGGAAGCGCTGCGTGAGAATTTCGATTCGGGCCGTGTGTCCGAAGAGGAAACGCTGGCCACGATCAAATCCACGCTGGTGCACAGCGCCGAACTGGTCTGCCCGCACACTGCCGTGGGCATCAAGGTCGCAGAAAAACACCGCGCGGCAGACGTTCCGATGATCACGCTGGCCACCGCTCACCCGGCGAAATTCCCGGCCGCGGTCGAGAAGGCGAGCGGCGAACATCCGCCTCTTCCCTCCCGCATGTCTGATCTGTATGAACGTCCGGAACGGGTGACCCGCATCGCCAATGATCTGGGTGCCCTTGAGGATCATATAAAAAGGCACATCGCTGAGTGACTGTCAGACAAGACCAACTGAAGAACGGGTATCGTATCGTCAGTGAACATATGCCGGGGCTGCAATCTGCGGCCATCGGCATCTGGGTAACCGCCGGTGGGCGGCATGAGCGGATCGAGCAGAACGGCATCGCGCATTTCCTTGAACATATGGCGTTCAAGGGAACCGAGCGCCGTTCGGCCTTGCAGATTGCCGAGGCGATCGAGGATGTGGGCGGCTATATCAACGCCTATACCTCGCGCGAGGTGACGGCGTATTATGCACGCGTTCTGAAGGACGACGTAGCGCTGGCGATGGATGTCATCGGCGACATCGTTCTGAACCCGGTTTTCGATCCGCGCGAGATCGAGGTCGAGCGGGGCGTGATCCTTCAGGAAATCGGTCAGGCCCATGACACGCCCGACGATGTGATCTTTGACTGGCTGCAGGAGCAGAGCTATCACGACCAGCCCCTGGGCCGGACGATCCTGGGCCCAACGGAGCGGGTGAGTGCCTTCTCGCGTGAGGATCTGTCGGGCTTTGTGACGGAACATTATGGCCCCGAACAGATGATCCTGTCTGCAGCAGGTGCTGTGGATCACGATATGCTGATGAAACTGGCCGAAGAGATGTTTGGCCATCTGCAATCCCGTAAGGGTCTGATCCCCGAGGTTGCACGCTTTACCGGTGGCGAAGCCCGGCAGGTAAAAGAGCTGGAACAGGCGCATTTCGCTCTGGCGCTGGAAAGTCCCGGCTATCGCGACGATGCGATCTATACGGCGCAGATCTATTCGACCGCATTGGGCGGTGGCATGTCTTCGCGCCTGTTTCAGGAAGTGCGTGAAACACGTGGGCTGTGCTACACGATCTTTGCGCAGACCGGTGCCTATGCCGATACCGGAACAACCACGATCTATGCCGGAACCTCGGCCAATCAGGTGGCCGAGCTGGCGACGATCACGATCGATGAGATGAAGCGCGCCGCCGAGGACATGAGCCCCGAAGAGGTCGCCCGTGCCCGCGCCCAGATGAAGGCCGGGATGCTGATGGGGCTGGAAAGCCCGTCGAATCGGGCTGAGCGTCTGGCGCGGCTGGTGCAGATCTGGGGACGGGTACCTTCGCTGGAAGACACGGTCGCCAAGATCGATGCGGTCAGCACCGAAGACGTGCGCGCCTTTGCCGAAACCATGGCTGTTCAGGCCCCGGCGGCGCTGGCGCTTTACGGACCGGTCGCAGACGCACCGACATTGGCGGACTTGCAGGAGAGGCGTGCAGCGTGATGCTGTTGGGCAGACGCAAGTTGAAACTCGAGACCGCGCGGCTTAGCTTGCGTCCGCCTGTACATTCCGATTTCAACGATTGGGCGGCGTTGCGGCGCGCCTCAAAAAATTACCTGACCCCATGGGAGCCGATCTGGGCCAAGGATCACCTGAGCCGCAAATCCTTTACCAATCGGGTCTACTGGGCTCAGCGCTCGGTCGCGAGTGGCACAGCAATCCCGCTTTTCCTTTTTCGCCGTGAAGACAATGTGTTGGTCGGGGCGATCACGCTGGACAATATCCGGCGCGGCCCTGCGCAGGCCGGAACCCTGGGTTACTGGACCGGTGAGTCCTTTGCCCGTCAGGGATACATGCGCGAAGCGATCGGCGCGATGGTGCACCACGCCTTTACCCGTCTGGATCTGAGCCGGATCGAAGCCGCGTGTCTGCCGGAAAACCGGGCGTCGCGCGGTTTGCTGGAAAGCTCGGGCTTCAAATATGAAGGCGTGGCGCAGTCTTATCTACAGATCAACGGGCGGTGGCGGACGCATGTTCTCTATGCCAGCCTGCGGTCCGACCGGCGCGGCAAGACGGACGCGGGCTAGGGGGCTCTGCCCCCGTCGCGGCAAGCCGCGCCTCCCCCGGGATACTTTTTGGCCAGATGAACAAGGGGCATGACTTGGTGGCGATCTGCGCTACACTTCGGGTATGCGCTGGTTGGTTGCAGCATTGATGGTGATTTCGGGCGGGGCCGTGGCGCAGGAGCGGCGGCCGAGCCATTGTATCGCCATCGCCGATGCGGCGCCGGGGATCGAATATCTGCACAAAACTGCATGGCAGGACCCGGTGCCGGAGTTTTCGGTGCGCGTCAGCTATGTCGCGCATGCCGCCTTTATGATCCAGACTCGGGGCGGGTTGAATGTAGTGACAGACTTTACCGGGTTCATCGGCAGTGCCGATCTGATTCCCGACGTGGTGACAATGAACCATGCGCACGACACCCATTGGACGGCGCATCCCGACCCGGCGATACCGCATGTCCTGCCGGGATGGGGCGAGTTCGGGCAGGGGATCGAACACCACCTGGATCTGGGCGAGATGCTGATACGCAATGTCCCGACCGATATCCGCTCGGCCTATGGCGGGGTCGAGGAGCGCGGCAATTCTATCTTCGTGTTCGAGGTCGAAGGGCTGTGTATCGGTCATCTGGGACATTTGCATCATGTACCGTCAGACGAACAGTTTGCTGCGCTGGGTCGGTTGGATGTGGTCATGGCCGCCGTCGATGGCGGAACAACCATGCCCTTGCCTGACATGATCTCGGTTCTGAAGCGGCTGAAAAGCTCGGTGATCATTCCGATGCACTGGTTCTCGGAGTTTTCGCTGGATCGCTTCCTCGTGGATATCCGGGACGAGTTCCCGGTTGAACGTGACGGCGTGTCCGAGATCACCGTCTCTCTGCGTGACTTGCCGGACCGTCCAACGGTTGTCGTGCTGGAGCCGCGCTATCTGATTGATCTGGAATAAGGCTTGCCGTGACGGAATCGGTTGGGCATTGAATGCGTATGAGTCTGAACCCCGCTGATGACCGCATTGCCACCCTGATCCGCTCGAAACTGGGCGATCAGGTGTTGCGCCCGGTGGCCGATCGGTATCTGGAAGAACCGCGCGGGCGATTTGCCGGACAGGCTGGCCTGCTGGCCTTGCCCCGCACAACCGAGGAAGTCTCGGTACTGGTGCAGGTGGCGTCCGAAATGCGTGTTCCCGTGGTTCCCTATGGCGGCGGAACCGGTCTGGTCGGGGGGCAGGTGATGCCGCATGGGCCAGCGCCCCTTGTGATTTCGCTGGAGCGAATGACGGCCATCCGGTCCGTCTATCCCACCGAAAACGTGCTGATTGCTGAGGCCGGTGCCATTTTGCAGGATGTCCAAGCCGCGGCCGAAGCGCAAGACCGCCTGTTTCCCTTGACGCTGGCGGCGCAGGGATCCTGTCGGATCGGGGGCAACCTGTCCACCAATGCCGGGGGCGTCAACGTCTTGCGCTATGGCAATGCGCGCGACCTGTGCCTTGGGCTCGAGGCCGTTCTGCCCAATGGTCAAATCTGGCAGGGTCTCAGCCGGTTGCGAAAGGACAACACAGGCTATGACCTGCGCAATCTGCTGATCGGGGCCGAGGGCACGCTGGGGATCATCACCGCAGCCGCGCTCAAGCTGTTTCCGCGGCCTGCCGCGATCGGGACGGCGATGTTTCAGGTGGCGTCACCCGAGGCTGCCATTTCCCTGCTGGCGCTGGCGCGTGATCGCGTGGGCGAGGCTGTCAGCACTTTCGAACTGATCCACCGGCAGGGGCTGAAGTTCTTGTCCGAGGTTCTGCCGGACGTCCGGCAACCGTTTGAAACACCGCCAGAGTGGAGCGTTCTGATCGAATTGGGGCTGGCCAGGGGGCAGTCTCCGTCCGACGCGCTCGAGGATATCTTTGTCCACGCGCAAGCGCTTGGGCTGGTGCAGGATGGCGTGATTGCTCAAAGCGAGGCGCAGCGCGGTGAGTTGTGGGCCGTGCGCGAGCGTATCCCCGAGGCCAACCGCCTGATCGGCTCGGTGTCGAGCCATGATATCTCGATCCCGATCTCAGAAATTCCGGAATTTGTGCGCCAAGGGGAAAAGGTGATTTCCGGTCTTGGGCCGTTCCGGATCAATTGCTTTGGCCATCTCGGGGATGGCAATTTGCATTACAACGTCTTTCCCCCCAAGGGGCAGGGCAGGTCGGATTTTGAGGGTCAGAGCGCTGTGGTCAAGCGGGCCGTGCATGATCTGGTCCACGCCTTTGATGGTTCGGTCAGCGCGGAACACGGCGTGGGCCGCATGAAAACGGACGATCTGGAACGCTATGGCGATCCGGTAAAGCTGGATGCGATGCGGGCCATCAAGGCGGCGCTGGACCCCTTGGGCATCATGAATCCCGGCGCGGTGCTGAAGGCGTGAACCCGGCTCTGGCTCTTGTTAAGAAATCCGAAGGTTGCCGCGTTAAAGCCCTTCGAATTCGCACAGGACATGCACGTCCATGCCCATATCTTCCAATACTTTGCGCCCGCCGAGGTCAGGCAGGTCGATAATGAACGCGCATGAGACGATCTCACCGCCCAGACGCTCGATCAGTTTGATGCCCGCCGCTGCAGTGCCGCCTGTGGCCAGAAGGTCGTCAACGACAAGGATTTTTTCGCCTGGCTGGATGGCGTCATCGTGGATCTCGACGATCGCTTCACCATATTCCAGCTTGTAGTCCTGGCTGATCGTTGTGCCGGGCAGCTTGCCTTTCTTGCGGATCGGTACGAAGCCCAGGCTCAGCTGATGCGCAATCGCCCCCCCAAGGATAAAGCCCCGCGCCTCGAGGCCGACAACCTTGTCGATGCGTTCCCCGGCATAGGGGTGCAGCATCTGGTCAATGGCCATCCGAAATCCGCGCGGATCGGCAAACAGCGTCGTCACATCGCGAAACAGAATTCCTTCATGCGGAAAGTCGACAATCGTCCGGATGTAGTCTTTGACAGTCTTGTTCCTTGACATGAACCAACCCTTTTCCGCTTCAAATACCAAAACGTGTTTGGCCCAAGAGGGTTAGCCATGCAAGGAACAATTCATTCACGCGATCACCAGCGGCACGAAACCACAGCCTTGGGCAATCCGTAATACCGGTAAAGCGTGGCAGGCAAACATGACAGGTGCGGCTTGCGCATTTGCGTTGATCTCGCAAAAGAAAGGCCCCAGACGGTTTGAAGGTTCATTGCCATTTCCGTTCCGGTGCTGTTAAGTGCCCGATAACGACAATCACTATGCTATGTATACACAATGCATCGCCTGAATTAACGAGCATTTGCTAGGAGCAACGCGCGTGCCAAAGAAAGACGGCAAGGGATCAACGAAGAAAAACAGCCAGCTGGTTCTGCGTCTGGACAAGGATGAACGCGACGCGTTTGTCGAGTTGTGCAGGGAGCTGGATACATCAGCTGCCCGCGAAATCCGCCGGTTTATCCGCGGGTTCATGAAGGAAAACGCCGAAAACTGAAAAAGGGGTCAGGCCGGGCGGCGCAGAACTGCCGTGGCGAAACCCATCCCGATCAAGGTCAGCCCGCCAAACCGCGTCATGCCGGTGATCACGCTGGCGCGGCCAATCAGCCGCCGCAACCGGTCGGCCAGCAACGCATAAGCCAGCGCATTCAGCCAGGCCAGCCCGACAAAAGTGGCGATCAGGATGGCAAATTGCGGCCCCAGTGGTTCAGCCGGGCGCAGGAACTGCGGCACAAAGGCGATGAAAAAGGCGATGGATTTCGGGTTCAGTGCCGTGACTGCGGCCGCATGTCCAAACACGCTGCGGGGGGTGACATCCCGCCCGGTCGCGACCGTTCCCAAACCACTTGCCGGGGCGCTGCGCAGCAGTTTAACCCCAAGCCAGACCAGATAGGCCGCTCCGACCCATTTGAGGACGGAAAACAAGGTGGCCGAGGCCAGAACAAGCGCGCCCAGTCCCAACAAAGACGCGGTCATTGCCACAAGATCCCCCACAGCGACCCCTGTGGCCGAGGCCACGGCAACGCTGCGCCCCTTGGACAGCGCATAGCTCAGCACCAACAGCACGGTTGGGCCAGGGATCAGCAGCAAGGCGGTGGATGCGGCAACAAAGGCCAGCCAGAGTTCCAGAGACATAAGGGTCTGCTCGCAATACGTTCCTTTGGTACCGCTATAGCCAAACTACCAGTACTTGACAATTTTCATGGCGACCAGCTTTCGGGCCCTTCAAATCGGTCGGATCAGGCCGAGACTTGCACGAAAACTGATACGAGTGCGATCCGTCACAACCGTCGCATTCTTGCGGCGAGTATCCCGGCAGAAAGTACCCGCATCCCCTGTGCCCGGACAGTTTCGAGCGCAAGGGTCGATGCCATGCTTGGACGCTTGAACAACGTGATCCGGAAAACCGATCTGCTGTCGGCTGCAATGCCCGACGCGTCGCGCAGAACCTACAGAATCCGACCCGCAACCGCGTCCAACTTGGCCAACAGCGCCGGGTCGCGTTTTTCAGGGGCAGTCAGGATTGCGTATTCCAAGGCCCGGTCACAGCCATGCGGGCAGGGCGCGCGGTCGGACCCCAACAGGGCGGGTAGGCCCTTGACCAGTGCACGGCCCTTATCGGCATTGCCGGTCAGGGTCGCAATGATGGTGGTCACATCCACCTCGCCATGATCCGGGTGCCAGCTGTCAAAATCGGTGACCATTGCGATCGAGGCATAACAAAGCTCGGCTTCGCGGGCGAGCTTGGCTTCGGGCATGTTGGTCATGCCGATCACGTCGCAGCCCCATTGCTCGCGATACATCTTCGATTCCGCCAGAGACGAAAACTGCGGCCCTTCCATCGCCAGATAGGTGCCGCCGCGATGGATCGTGATACCGGCAGCCTTGCCTGCGGTCTCACAGGCGTCCGAAAGGCGCGGGCAGGTCGGGTGCGCAACGCTGACATGGGCGACGCAGCCTGTTCCGAAAAAACTCTTGTCGCGCGCAAATGTCCGGTCGATGAATTGATCGACGACGACAAAATCGCCCGGCGCCATGTGTTCGCGAAACGACCCGCAGGCCGAGACCGAGATCACATCCGTCACACCAATCCGTTTCAGCGCGTCGATATTGGCGCGATAAGGCACATCGGTGGGCGAATGCACATGCGCGCGCCCATGGCGCGGCAGAAAGGCCATTGCGACACCGTCCAGCGACCCGGTCAGGATCTGATCCGAGGGTGCCCCCCAAGGGGTATCGACGCTGACCCATTCCGCATTTTCCAGCCCATCGATGTCATAGATGCCTGATCCGCCGATAACGGCAATCCTGGTTTGGGTCACTGTCCTGCTCCACCTGAGATACTGATAATGAATTTGTGCGGGTTCGACCCGAAATTGACAAGAGGTCTATTCCTGTTTCGCCAGCAGGTTACGCTGTTGAGATTGCGTATTGAAATCCGCCCACGCGGCTCCAAACTCATCCAGCGGCCACGTCAGGTCCTGCGATTGACCATGCCTGTCACGAAACTCAAAACGATACGCATCCCCGTTCAGCATGGCATCCAGCAGGCTGTCGGCGCGATGATCCTCGAATGTGCAGCTTAACCCTGTCAGGCACCCGGGGCGCCGCGTGCGCCAGATCACATCCTGATCTTTCTCTATGCGGAATCCTGAAGGGCTGAAGAAGGTGCCGGGCTCAATCCCGAACTCGATTTTGAAACCATCTGGTTCAGGTGTGATGAACATGAATTGCGCCGCAAATTTCGGACGCAAGGAAAACACCTCGGCGCGCCTTATGTAGCAGCGCTGCACCAAAGTACCGGCTTCTTCACGCTCGTCACAAATCGAATTCCAGATGCCGAAAATTTCATGGTGCGTGACACGCCAGTTTCCGGCGGTGTCATTCCCTTCCAAGTCCTGTGCAAAGGCGGGCAGGGCTGATAGAAATATGAGGGCAATCCAGCGCATGAACTCACATTTGGGTGCTTGATCCGGGTGCCGCAAATCACGTTGCCGAGAGGCAAGTTATGCGCTGTGCGCATGGCTGCATCCCACCTCCCGCGGTGGCTTAACAGCGGCGCGCCCGCTACAACGACCCCTTCGCGCGAACATAAAATCCTATAGGACTGTCCAATGCCCCGAGCCTTGCTGGCAAGTTTTGCCAACCGTATCGCCATACCCGATCTGCGCTGGGTGCCGGATGAGGGGCTGACCTTCTCTCGCCTGCGGATCGAGCTGCTGTCCGGCCTGACCGTGGCCCTCGCACTGGTGCCCGAGGCCGTGGCCTTTGCCTTTGTGGCAGGCGTGCACCCGCTGGTGGGCCTTTATGCCGCTTTCCTTGTGGGGCTCATCACCGCGCTGATCGGCGGGCGACCTGGCATGATCTCGGGCGCGACGGGCGCGCTGGCGGTCGTCATGGTGGCTTTGGTGGCCGAACATGGTGTCGAATACCTGTTCGCGACGGTGGTGCTGATGGGGATCCTCCAGGTTATCGCCGGGGCGATGCACTGGGGCCGCTTCATCCGACTGGTGCCGCACCCGGTGATGCTGGGTTTTGTGAATGGCCTGGCCATCGTGATCTTTCTGGCCCAGATGGGCCAGTTCAAGGTGCCGGGTACCATGGAAAACACCGGTCACGGCATGGGCGGTGGAGAATGGCTCTCGGGTGCGCAGCTATACACCATGCTGGGCCTTGTGGCACTGACCATGGCGGTGATCTGGGTGGTGCCGCGCATCACGCGCATCATTCCTGCGCCTCTGGCCGGTATTCTGGTTGTCGCTGCGCTGGTGATCGGTCTGGGTCTGGATGTTCCGCGCGTCGGTGATCTGGCCTCGATCGAAGGTGGTCTGCCTGCCTTCCACATCCCCATGGTTCCACTGAACTGGGGCACGCTCGAGATCATCCTGCCCTACGCTGTCATTCTGGCCGCGATTGGCCTGATTGAATCCCTTCTGACCCTGAACCTAGTGGGCGAAATCACCGGCAAGCGCGGCGGGGCGTCTCAGGAATGTATCGCCCAGGGTGCGTCGAATATCGTGACCGGCTTTTTCGGAGGCATGGGTGGCTGCGCGATGATCGGTCAGTCGATGATCAACGTGAAATCCGGTGGCCGTACCCGTATCGCCGGGATCGCTGCGGCGCTGTTTTTGCTGACCTTCATCCTGTTCGCTTCACCGCTGATCGAGCAGATCCCGCTGGCCGCGCTGGTTGGGGTGATGTTCATGGTGGTCATCGGCACCTTTGCGTGGAACTCGTTCAAGATCCTGCGCAAGGTTCCACTGACCGACGCCTTTGTCATCGTTCTGGTCACCGTCGTGACAGTGATGGAAGACCTCGCGGTTGCTGTTGTGGTCGGTGTCATCGTGTCGGCTCTGGCCTACGCTTGGAACAACGCCAAGCGCATCCACGCCGTCACCCGTGAGTCCGCGACCGAAAAAGGGGCGAAGGTCTATGAAATCCAGGGGCCGCTGTTCTTTGGGTCATCGGATGGCTTTATCGAACTCTTCGATGTGCCGAATGACCCGGAAACCGTCATCGTCGATTTCGCTGAAAGCCGTGTGGTGGACCAGTCGGCGTTGCAAGCCATCGAAAATATCGCGGCCAAATACGAGGCCGCGGGTAAACGCGTCATGCTGCGCCACCTGAGCCGGGATTGCCACAAGCTGTTGAACAAGGCAGGCCACCTGATGGTCGACAGTGACGATGACCCGGATTACGAACTTGCGGTCGATTACTCGGTCCGTACCGGCATTCTGGGCGGCCACTGATCCTTTTGCGAGGCTCTGCCTCGCGCTCCGGGATATTTGAAGCCAGATGAATGAAGGATCCCTGCTTCATCTGGCCAAAAAATATCCCGGGGGAGCCGCCCGGAACGGGTGGTGGGGGCAGAGCCCCCGACACCCTCAATCATCCGGGCGATTGAGCGAGAACAGCTCGGACACGACCGAATAGTCCCGGTACCCAAGCCGCGCCAGAGGTTTGAATGAGGTTACGTCGAACTTGCCCTCTCGGATGTGGTCGTCGAGCAGATGTACGCCTGTTACTTCGCCGAACACGACGCGGTTGGCCGCGCCGGGCAGAGTGACGATCTGGGTCAACTTGCATTCTAGTGCTGCTGGGGCGCCTTGTACGCGGGCGCAGGGTATGGTTTCACATTCGACCGGGGTTAACCCGGCATGGGCAAACTCGTCCACCTCCTTGGGAAGGCTGGCCGAGCTGGCGTTCATCGCATCCTGATGCGCAAGCGCTACAACATTCACGCAGAATACACCTGTCGCCTCGATATTGGCGATACTGTCCTTGCCGCCGATCTGATCGTGTTTCGTGCCGGTTGTGGCGAACATCACCTGCGGCGGTGTGTAAGCAACCCCGTTGAAAAAGGAATAGGGTGCCAGATTGTTGATCCCACCCGCATCACGGGTCGAGATCCAGCCGATCGGGCGTGGCGTGATAATGGCGTTGAACGGGTTGTGCGGCAGGCCGTGGCCGTCTTCGGGGCGGTAGAACATCATATCTCCAAGCGTTTGCCCAAGGCGTAACGAAGTGCTAGGGCGATTTCCAGCAAGGAAAAGAGGGCGGGTGTGCAGCAATTCGGGATCAGGTCAGAAGAGCCGGACGATTGGTGGGAGGTCGAAGCCCTCTATGACCTGTGCTTTGCGCCGGGTCGTGAGGCGTTGTCGTCCTACCGGTTGCGCGATGATGTGCCGCCGGTTTCTGACCTGTCACTGGTCGCGCGCGACGGTCAGGGCATTCTGGCCGGGGCGATCCGCTTCTGGCCGGTCCATGTCGGTAAACACGACGCATTGCTGCTAGGCCCGGTTGCCGTACACCCAACCCACCAGGGCGAGGGTCTGGGCGGTTATCTGATCCATGCCGGTGTCGAAGCCGGGCGTAAGCGCGGGTGGCAGCGGGTCATGCTGGTCGGTGACGAACCCTATTACAGGCGATTTGGTTTTGCGCGGCTGCAGGATGTCGAGATGCCGCCGCCCACCAACCCGGACCGGGTTTTGGGGCTGGAACTGATGCCCGGTGTCTGGTCCGGAGTTCAGGGGGCTGTCACCCGCTGGACCCGCTGACCTATTGAATCGGCGTAGCTTAACGCCGATGTTGATAGGCAGGAGGACGCACATGCAGAACGTGGTTCTTGTCGAAAACGTGGATGCCGAGGCTGAACTGGATCGTTTGGCGGGTTATTACCGATCTGCCGGAGGGGCTGGTGTCAAACTGCTGAACAAGCTGGGCGGATCAGCCGAGTCACTGCTCGAGCAATTGCCCGATCCGGTTCGGAACGGCCTGACAGGGGCTACCGAGCAGGCGCTGTGGCTTGCGATGCACGCGGCTCAGGGGTCCCGGCGTGCGATCCCTGATCAGCAGCCCTGGGTCAATACCGCGCTTGCCACGGCCATGGGCGCGGCCGGCGGGTTGGGCGGTGTATCAACAGCCCTGATGGAGCTGCCTGCAACAACCGCCATGCTGTTGCGCGCCATTCAGGGGGTCGCCGCGCGCGAAGGTTTCGATCCGTCTGCCGAGAACGTAAAGTTCGACTGTGTGCGGGTTTTGTCCGCATCAGGCCCGCTGTCGCATGATGACGGTGCGGATCTTGGCTTTTTCTCGGTGCGCCTGACACTGACGGGTCCGGCCATGCAGCGTCTGATTGCTGCAGTGGCACCACGCTTTTCGATCGTGCTGGGGCAAAAACTGGCGGCACAGTCCGTCCCGGTGCTCGGCGCGTTGGCCGGTGGTGGAACGAACTATGTCTATTCGCGCTATTACCAGCAAATCGCGCGCGTGCATTTCGGCCTGCGAAGATTGGCGGTTGATGCCGATATCCCGCATGACGAGCTGGTGAAACAGCTGTCAGCCCGTATGTGATCAACAAATGCGCCATCACGCCGGACTTGGCGGACACCACTTCATATGGTAGTTTTTCAAGAGAAAGGCGCTAAATAGGCGTGTCCTGCGGGCCTATAACGCCAACGGGTCCTTTGCCCGAACAAAAGGTGCGTCGCGCAATGAATGCAAGACCGGTACTGCGTGAATTGGCTGAGACTGCGGAACACCCTGTTTTGCGGCAATCCTCTGTCCTGTGTTACCGGATACGGCGTGGCCATCCAGAGGTGTTGCTGATCACGACACGCCGGGCCCAGCGGTGGATTGTCCCCAAAGGGTGGCTCATCCCCGGCCTGACCCCATCGGAAACCGCAGTGCAGGAAGCCTGGGAAGAAGCGGGCGTGACGGGGCGATGCAGCACAGCGGGGCTGGGGCAGTTTTTGCACCTCAAGCATCGCCAAAATCAGCCCCCGACCTTGATACTGGTTGATGTTTTTGCGCTGCATGTACAGGTTATGTCGCAGGATTTCCCCGAAAAGCACGAGCGCAGGCGCAAGTGGTTTGCACCTGAAAACGCGGCCCAAAAGGTCAGATCACCCGAGCTTGCCGAATTGTTACGCGACTTTAAGACCCATACACATTAAGATAGTACCAGAGAGGCTTGATATTGTCAGTCTGGTCGGTATCTATTCGCCAATCGCAATTTTGGACTGAACATGATTCAATACGCGTTGAAATGCAGTGAAGGCCACACATTCGACAGCTGGTTTCAATCCGCAGAAGCCTTTGACAAGCTGGCCTCTGCCAAGATGGTGACCTGCGCGATCTGCGGATGTACGCAGGTTGCGAAGGCGATCATGACACCGCGTGTCCGACCGGCCCGGAATGCGCAGGGAAAGCCCGAAATCGCGCCTGCATCCAATGAACAGATCAACGTCGCCACCCCTTCGCCCGAGATCGAGAAAGTTCTGGCCGAGTTGCGCCGCCATGTCGAAAAGAACTCGGACTACGTTGGCAAGGATTTTGCAAGCGAGGCGCGCAAGATGCATCTGGGAGAGGCGCCAGAGCGCTCGATTTACGGTGAAGCCAGACCGGATGAGGCGAAATCGCTGATCGAAGATGGCGTGCCGGTGGCGCCACTGCCGTTTCTGCCCAGCAGAAAGACCAACTGATCCATGCATGTCGTAATCACCGGTGCCAATCGCGGTATCGGTCGCGCCCTTGCCATGCGCTACGGCACCCGCGGTGACGTGGTCACCGGAACTGCACGCGATGGCAGTGCACAGGTGCGTCTGGACGTGTCGGACCCGGCCCAACAGGCGGCAATGGCCGAACAGCTGCAAGACCAGCCCGTTGATCTGCTGATCTGCAATGCCGGGGTCTATCTGGACAAGGGGCACACGCTCAACGACTACCCCGCCGATATGTGGGCGCAAAGCTTTGCCACCAACGTGACCGGCGTTTTCCTGACCGTGCAGGCGTTGTTGCCCAATCTGCGCGCTGCAGGCGGCAAGGTCGCGATCATCTCGTCTCAGATGGCATCCCATACGCGGGCGCCGGGGGGCAGCTATATCTACCGCGCTTCCAAGGCGGCGGCGCTGAATCTGGGGCGAAACCTGGCGACGGATCTGAAAGCCGACAGGATCGCCGTGGGCATCTATCATCCGGGCTGGGTGCAAACCGACATGGGCGGCGCGGCCGCTGATATTGATGTCGATCAGGCCGTCTCGGGCCTGATGGAACGCTTTGAGGCCCTGTCAATCAGCTCTACCGGCTGTTTTGAAACCTATGACGGGCAGGCGCACGCTTACTGACCGGTCAGCGCCGCTTTGGGAATTTCATAGACCTCACCGGGTTCAATATAGACCACAAGCACGTCACCCAGCGTTTCATAAGTCATCTTCGAGGTCGAGCTGCTGGACTCCGGCGCACCATCCTTGAAATAGATGTTGCGCACCTTGCCACCCCCCAAAGCCACGGCCAGCGTCGTTGTGCCGTCATCATGGCGGCGCAGCTCTGCATTGCAGCTTTGCATCGGGTCACCGGCATTTGCGGCGCAGGGCACCTTGCCCAGTGCATTCTTTCCGTCCGTGCCGGCCACACTGGCAACCTGCGCCAATGCAGGCGATGACAACAAAGTAACGGCAAGGGCTAAGCGAAACATGGGGAACCTCTTGATTTGGTTGTTACTCGCAGGCTGACACCGCACCTGCGCAATGTAAAGCGGCCCTGTGCCACAGGCGGGTCCTGTTTGCGCTCTTGCTCTTGGGGTGCCCCTCGCTTATGAGGCTCGGGACCTCTAATCCAAGGCGCGGAGACATTTGCCCCCATGCCCGTACTCGTTATGAAATTCGGCGGCACTTCGGTCGCCAACCTGGACCGCATCCGCCGTGCTGCCAAGCGCATCGGTGTCGAAGTTGCCAAGGGCTATGACGTGATCGTCATCGTCTCGGCCATGTCGGGCAAAACCAACGAGCTGGTGGGCTGGGTGAACGAGACCTCGCCGCTGTTTGATGCACGCGAATACGATGCCGTTGTATCTTCGGGCGAAAACGTCACCGCTGGGCTGATGGCGCTGACATTGCAGGAAATGGATGTTCCTGCGCGCAGCTGGCAGGGCTGGCAAGTGCCGCTGCTGACAACCAGCGCGCACAGCCAGGCGCGGATCGAAGACATCCCGACCACGAACATCAACCAGAAATTCGGCGAAGGCATGAAAGTGGCCGTTGTGGCCGGGTTTCAGGGGCTCAGCCCCGAAGGCCGCATCACCACGCTGGGCCGGGGTGGCTCTGACACCACTGCCGTGGCTTTTGCCGCCGCGTTTGGTGCGGAACGCTGCGACATCTATACCGACGTGGACGGCGTCTATACCACCGATCCGCGCATCTGCGAAAAGGCGCGCAAGCTGGACAGGATCTCGTTCGAGGAAATGCTCGAACTGGCGTCGCTGGGCGCCAAGGTGCTGCAGACCCGCTCGGTCGAGCTGGCAATGCGCTACAAGGTAAAACTGCGCGTTCTTTCAAGTTTCGAAGAACAATCCGACGAGGCCGGTACGCTGGTCGTTGACGAGGAGGATATCATGGAATCCAATGTTGTGGCCGGTGTGGCCTATTCCCGTGACGAGGCCAAGATGACCGTCGTTTCGGTGGCGGACCGTCCCGGTATCGCCTCGACCATCTTCACCGCGCTCAGCGATGAGGGCGTCAATGTCGACATGATCGTGCAGAACATCTCGGACGAGGGGCGCACGGACATGACCTTCTCGTGCCCCACCGATCAGGTGGTTCGTGCCGAAAAAGCGCTGCTGGCGATCAAGGACAAGGGCGAGCTCAACTATGCCGAACTGGTCGCCGATACCGGTGTCTGCAAGGTCTCGGTGGTGGGAATCGGTATGCGCTCGCAATCGGGTGTCGCGGCCAAAATGTTCAAGATACTCTCGGATGAGGGGATCAACATCAAGGTCATCACAACCTCCGAGATCAAAATTTCCGTTCTTATCGACAGGAAATACATGGAACTTGCCGTTCAGGCACTGCATGATGCCTTTGAACTGGACAAGGCGGCCTGAGCTGATCGGCCAAGGGTTTCGCCTGACACACTGAATTGGTTGGGCCATGGCGGACGGCACGGAAACAGAATCCCGCAAGCTGCTGGGGCGGTTGCGCGAGGCGATGGCCAGCGAAGCCGCTGGACAGGAGCGTCTTGATCAGATCACTCATCTGATCGCCGACAGCATGCGCAGCGAAGTGTGCTCAATCTATCTGTTCCGCGATGATGAGACCCTGGAACTCTGCGCGACCCAGGGACTTGCGCCTGAATCGGTACACCAGACCCGGATGCGCATGGGCGAGGGGCTGGTGGGCAGGGTCGCCAAGACCGGCAAGGTGGTCAACACCCCGGATGCGCCGTCTGAAAAAGGGTTCCGGTATATGCCGGAAACCGGGGAAGAGCGGTTTTCGTCCTTTCTCGGTGTGCCGGTGCAGCGCCTTGGGGAAAAGCTGGGTGTTCTGGTTGTCCAGTCCCGCAAAGCGCGCGAATTTTCCGCCGACGAAATCTATGCGCTGGAAGTGGTGGCCATGGTGCTGGCCGAAATGACCGAACTGGGCGCCTTTGTCGGCGAAGGCGCGGCACTGTCGCCACGGCACCAGCAATCGGTCCTGCTGCGCGGCGGCCCGGCGCAGGAAGGCTCCGCCGAAGGCCATGTCTGGCTGCATGAACCCCGTGTGGTTGTCACCAATCCGATCGCCGAAGACCCGCACCGGGAACGCGAACGTCTGAATGAGGCGGTGGAAGAGCTGCGCGTCGGCGTCGACAAGATGCTCGAGATTTCCCGGGATGGTGACACCGAACAGCTCAAGGTGCTGGAAGCCTACCGGATGTTTGCCAATTCCAAAGGCTGGATGCGCCGGATGGAAGAGGACATTGCTCTGGGGCTCAGTGCCGAGGCCGCGGTCGAGAAAGAACAATCTCAGGCGCGCGCCCGGATGGGGCAGGTGTCCGATCCCTATCTGCGCGAACGGCTGGCGGATCTTGACGACCTCAGCAACCGTTTGCTGCGCATTCTGACCGGGCAGGGAAAAACCGACAGCGCCGATCTGCCGCCCGATCCGATTCTGGTCGCGCGCAATATCGGCCCCGGTGACCTGCTGGAATACGGGCGGGCGTTGAAGGGGATCATCCTCGAAGAGGGTTCAGTCGGCAGTCACGCCACCATTGTGGCCCGTGCGCTGGCAATCCCTTTGGTGGTCCATGTGGGCCGGATCACGACCGAAGCGCTGAACGGCGACCATGTGCTGGTGGACGGCGATCAGGGCGTTGTTCACCTGCGCCCCGAAGACAGCGTGGTCAGCGCCTTCCGCGACAAGATCGCGATGCAGGCCAAGGCACAGGAACGCTATGCCTCGATCCGCGAAACCCCCTGTGTCACACGCGACGGAACGCGCATCAATCTGGTGATGAACGCGGGCCTTATGGCCGATCTCCCGTCGCTGGGAACGTCGGGTGCCGAAGGTGTTGGTCTGTTCCGAACCGAGCTGCAATTCCTGATCCGCAATCAGATGCCCAAACGGTCCGAGCTTGTCACCCAGTATCAGCGGGTACTGGATGCGGCGGGCGACAAAAGGGTGGTGTTCCGCACACTCGATATCGGGTCGGACAAGGTGCTGCCCTATATGAAACACGTGGCCGAACCCAACCCGGCCCTGGGTTGGCGCGCCATTCGTGTCGGTCTGGACAAACGCGGCGTGATGCGGATGCAGTTGCAGGCCCTTCTGCGCGCTGCCAATGGTCGCCCGCTGACCATCATGTTCCCCTTTGTCGCGCAGGCCGAGGAGTATCGCGAAGCCCGCTGGGAGGTAAACAAAACCATCGAACGCGAAAAGCGACTGGGCCACGTTCTGCCCGAAACGCTTGAAGTCGGCGCGATGCTGGAAACCCCGTCGCTGGCCTTTGCCCCGCAAAAGTTCTTTGACGAGGTCGATTTCATCTCGATCGGCGGGAACGACCTCAAGCAGTTCTTTTTTGCGGCTGACCGCGAAAATGAACTGGTCCGCCGCCGCTATGACACGTTGAATGTCAGTTTCCTGAGCCTGATGGAACGCATTGTCGAACGCTGCGGGCTTTCGGACACCCCGCTCAGCTTCTGTGGCGAGGATGCGGGCCGCCCGGTCGAGGCGCTGTGCCTTGCGGCCATGGGTATTCGCACCCTGTCGATGCGCCCGGCGTCGATTGGTCCGGTCAAAAGCCTGTTGCTGCGGTGTGACCTGATGGAGGTACGCAAAATCATCGCGGACGCACGCCATCGTGGCGAACAATCCGTGCGCCCGGCCGTGATGGAATGGCTGCGCAGTCAGGTATAGCCCGCAAAACCTCGCTTTTTGGGAAACTATGCTTGATTTTTTCGCGCGGGCTTTTTATCACGCAGGCAGTGTTAGCGGTAACAGTGTGCCGCAGAGCCGTTTCATGCCGTGCTGAACTGATATCGGCAAACTCGAGAAGGAGCCTGTGATGGTTTCACGCGTAATTCCGGTAGAGCCGTTCGATCTTGTGTTGTTCGGCGCGACCGGGGATCTGGCGCAACGTAAGATCCTGCCGGGCCTGTACCACCGGTTCGAGGTCGGCCAGATGCCCGATGGGGCGCGGATCATCGGCACGGCGCGCTCGGATATCGACAGCGACGGGTTTCGCGATCAGGTCCGTGCATCGATGCAGGAATTCGCACCGAAGTTCAAAAAGGAAACGCTGGACCGGTTCCTGTCCCATGTTGAATACGTGCCGGTGGATGCGCTGGGCGATGCCGGATGGTCCGATCTGTCCAAGGTGCTGCGCCCCGACGTGGTGCGGGCCTTTTACCTGTCAGTGGGTCCCAGCCTGTTTTCGGGCATTGCGCAGCGCCTGCATGACGCCGGTCTGGCCACGCCGGACAGCCGCATCGTTGTCGAAAAGCCTTTCGGCCATGATCTGGCCTCGGCCAGGGCGCTGAACGAAGGCTTGCGGGCGTGTTTCAAGGAACACCAGATTTACCGGATCGACCATTATCTGGGCAAGGAAACCGTGCAGAACCTGATGGCGCTGCGCTTTGCGAATTCCCTGTTCGAGCCGCTTTGGAACTCGACCCATGTCGATCATGTGCAGATCACAGTGGCGGAAACCGTCGGGGTCGAAGGGCGCGGGGCCTATTACGATCAATCCGGCGCGATGCGGGACATGATCCAGAACCATCTGGTGCAATTGCTGTGCCTGACCGCGATGGAACCTCCGTCAAAGTTCTCTCCCAATGCGGTGCGTGACGAGAAGGTCAAGGTGATCGAGGCGCTGG
This sequence comes from Ruegeria sp. N7, assembly GCF_056531345.1. Classification (NCBI taxonomy): domain Bacteria; kingdom Pseudomonadati; phylum Pseudomonadota; class Alphaproteobacteria; order Rhodobacterales; family Roseobacteraceae; genus Ruegeria; species Ruegeria sp. N7. The sequence goes on from NZ_JBQFLR010000008.1 coordinate 49,994, forward strand.
AACCGGTCGAACCCAGGGACATCGCCCGTGGTCAGTATCGCACGGGCAAGGGCGGTGACGGATACCTTGATCACGTTGGCAAGCCGGCCAGCCGCACCGAAAGCTTCATTGCACTCAAGGTCCATATCGGCAACTGGCGCTGGGCCGGGGTGCCGTTCTACCTGCGCACAGGCAAACGTCTGCGCGCCCGTGCCTCTGAAATCGCGGTGTTCTTCCGCGACCCACCACACACGATCTTTCCCAATGTCGGCCCGTTGCATGGCAACGTGCTGGTGATCCGTCTGCAACCTGACGAAGGCATCACCCTGCGCACGACGATAAAGGAACCGGGGCAGGGCGGGTTCCGCCTGTCCGATGTTGCTCTGGACATGAGCTTTGCCGACGCGCTGGGTGATGACTCGCAATCCCCGGACGCATATGAACGCCTGATCATGGATGTCATCCGGGGCGATCAGACCCTGTTCATGCGTGGGGACGAGGCCGAGGCCGCCTGGGCCTGGGTCGATCCCATCATTCACGGCTGGGAACAGCGCGGGGACAAACCCGCCAAGTACGATCAGGGCAGTTCAGGCCCCGAAGAAGCACTGATGCTGATGCATCGCGATGGGCGTCGCTGGCGTCAGATCGGAGGGTAATCATGGTTCACTCTGTCATTTCCGACGTCACCAAACGGATCATCGACCGCAGCGCCGATCTGCGTGGTCCCCATATCGACCGGATGGAACAGGCCAGATCCAAAGGTCCCGCCCGTGCGCACCTGTCCTGCAGTGGTCAGGCCCATGCCTATGCGGGTGCGGGTGAAGACCAGCAATCCATGGCCACTGGCACGGCGGGCAATCTGGGCATCGTTACCGCCTATAACGACATGCTGTCCGCCCATCAGCCCTTTGAACGGTACCCCGCCTTGATCCGCGACGCGATCCGCGCCGCCGGAGGCACCGCACAGGTCGCGGGTGGCGTGCCAGCCATGTGCGACGGTGTCACCCAGGGCGAAGCAGGGATGGAATTGTCGCTGTTTTCACGCGACGTGATCGCTCTGGCAACTGGCGTAGCACTCAGCCACAACACCTATGACGCGGCAGTCTTCCTCGGCGTCTGTGACAAGATTGTCCCCGGTCTGATCATCGGCGCGCAGGCGTTCGGCCATCTGCCTGCCGTGTTCCTGCCCGCAGGACCAATGACCAGCGGTCTGCCCAATGACGAAAAGGCCAAGGTCCGCCAGAAATTCGCTGCCGGAGAGGTCGGGCGCGACGAACTGATGGCCGCCGAAATGGCCGCCTATCACGGTCCCGGCACCTGCACTTTCTACGGCACCGCCAACACCAACCAGATGCTGATGGAATTCATGGGCCTGCACCTGCCGGGCTCCAGCTTCGTCAATCCCAACACGCCCTTGCGCGACGCGCTGACACAAGAGGGCGCGCGCCGCGCCCTGTCGCTCAGCGCGCTGGGAAACAGCTATACCCCGGTTTATCAGGTGCTCGACGAACGGGCCTTTGTGAACGGTATCGTCGGCCTTATGGCGACCGGAGGTTCGACCAATCTGCTGATCCACCTGATCGCCATGGCGCGCGCCGGGGGCATCGTGCTGGATTGGCAGGATTTTTCCGATATCTCCGCCGTTGTTCCACTGGTCGCGCGGGTCTATCCCAACGGTCTGGCCGACGTGAATCACTTCCACGCCGCAGGCGGGCTTGGGTTCACCATCGGCACGTTGCTCGAAGAAGGTTTGCTGCACCCCGATACGCTGACCGTCGCCGGGCAGGGCCTGCACAATTACACGCGCGAACCCAAGCTGATCAATGGTGAGCTGACATGGCAAGACGGTGCAGGCCACAGCCTGAATGACAAGATCGTCCGTCCCGCGCGCGATCCGTTCCAGCCCACCGGCGGCCTGTCGCGCCTGACCGGCAATCTGGGCACAGCCGTCATGAAGGTCTCGGCCGTCGCGCCAGAACATCAGGTGGTCGAGGCTCCGGTCCGCGTTTTCCACGACCAGGACGCGGTCAAGGCAGCCTTCAAGGCTGGCGAGTTCACCGGTGACGTCATCGTCGTCGTGCGCTTCCAGGGCCCCAAGGCCAACGGGATGCCGGAACTGCACTCGCTGACGCCCATGCTGTCGATCCTGCAGGGCCGGGGGCAGAAAGTGGCGCTGGTCACCGATGGCCGCATGTCTGGCGCATCCGGCAAGGTGCCCGCCGCCATCCATGTCGTCCCCGAGGCGCTCGACCGCGGCCCCATTGCATACCTTCAGGATGGTGACATCCTGCGCGTTGACGCGGTCAGGGGTGATCTGGAAATCCTCACTGAGGGCGTTCTGGACCGCGCGCCCGTCACCGCCGACCTGTCCGCCAATCAACACGGTACAGGGCGCGATCTTTTTGGCGCGTTCCGCCAGAATGTCGGCTCGGCCGACACCGGTGCCAGCATTTTCGGAGTTTAACCTCATGTCCAAATCCCAACGCACCCGTGAAATCTGCGCACTGGCCCCGATCGTTCCGGTTCTGGTTGTCGATGACGTCGCGCAGGCCCGCCCGCTGGCCGAGGCATTGGTCGCCGGCGGTCTGCCAGCGCTTGAGGTCACTTTGCGCACGCCCGCCGCGCTCGACGCGATCCGCGCGATGGCCAAGGTGCCCGGCGGCGTGGTCGGCGCAGGTACGCTGGTCACACCGGAAGACGTCCGCGCCGCCAAAGAGGCGGGCGCGCAGTTCGGCGTCTCTCCGGGCGCAACCGACGCGCTCATCGCGGCGTGCGAGGCCGAGGGCCTGCCGCTGCTGCCCGGCGCGGCCACGGCCAGCGAAGCGATGGCATTGCTGGAAAAAGGCTATGACATGCTGAAATTCTTCCCGGCCGAGGCCTCGGGCGGCGCGCCCGCACTCAAAGCCATCGGCGCACCCCTGCCGCAGATCAGCTTTTGCCCGACAGGCGGGGTGTCGCCGTCCAACGCCCGTGACTACCTGTCCCTGTCCAATGTGATCTGCGCCGGTGGCAGCTGGGTCGCGCCCAAGCAGATGGTCGAAAGCGGCGACTGGGCCGGGATCGAAACACTTGCGCGCGAGGCATCGAAGCTGGCGGATTGACGTCGCGAAGCCCCTCGGTAATGTGGGCGTCAACTCAGACAGGTTGACCCCATGACACAGACATCTGCCCTCTCCCAGGGGCGAACTTATTTGGCGATCCCGGGCCCTTCGGTGATGCCGGACGCAGTCCTGCAGGCGATGCATCGCCCGTCGCCCAATATCTACGATGGCGCGCTCATCGACATGATGCCCGCGTTGACCCGCGATTTGCGCCGGGTTGCTCGCACAGGCCATGACGTCGCCATCTATATCGCCAACGGTCACGGCACGTGGGAGGCCGCGTTGTCCAACGTGATCGCCCCCGGCGAAACCGTTCTGGCTCCTGCCTCGGGCCGGTTCACCCATGGCTGGGCCGAGATGGCCGAAGGCATCGGGGCAAAGGTGCAACTAATCGATTTTGGCACCTCATCCGCTTGGGATCTCGACCGAATTGCCGACGCATTGCGCGCGGACAAAAGCTACCAGATCAAGGCCGTTCTCGCGGTTCATGTGGACACATCAAGCTCGATCCGCAACGATATCCCGGCACTGCGCAAACTGCTCGACGATCTGGACCACCCGGCGCTGTTGATGGCCGATTGCATCGCCTCGCTGGGATGCGACCGGTTCGAGATGGATGAATGGGGCGTCGATGTCACGGTCACCGCCTGCCAGAAAGGCCTGATGACCCCCGCAGGCACAGGCTTTGTCTTTTTCAACGACAAAGCACAGGCCAAGCGGGCCGCCATGCCGCGTGTGTCGCGATACTGGGACTGGCAGCCGCGCGCCAATCCCGACCTGTTCTACCAGTATTTCGACGGTACCGCGCCGACACATCACCTTTATGGTCTGCGCGCCGCGCTCGACCTGATCCATGCGGAAGGGATCGAACAGGTCTGGGCCCGCCATGAGCGTCTGGCTACTGCCATCTGGGCGGCCTGCGAAACATGGTCCGAAGGCGGCGCGCTGCATCTGAACGTTGCCGACAGCGACCACCGCAGCCATGCCGTTACAGCCCTGCGCCTGACCGCAGGGCGCGGCACGGCCCTGCGCGCGTTCACCGAACATCAACTGGGCCTGACACTGGGCATTGGCCTTGGGATGGAGGATTACGACAGCTGTTTCCGCCTCGGGCATATGGGCCATGTCAACGGGCAAATGGTGATGGCGATGCTGGGCGGTATGGAAACGGCCATGGCCGCGCTTGATATCCCCCGTGGCAAAGGCGCGCTCGAGGCCGCCGCCGCCGTCCTGGCCGCCTGATACACGTCAGACGAACAGCACTGATCCGCCCCTTCATCTGGCCAAAAATATCCTCGGGGGGAATCGCGCATTGCGCGATGGGGGGCAGACAGCCCCCCCTTTGCCCCGATGGCAAGACAGACCAGTGCTAGGCAGTATGTGACCGCACCTCCACTAGCGCCTTGGGCAAGGCGGCCGCAAAAGCATCCAAATCTGCTGTGTCACCACAGCTTACCCGGATGCACCTGTTCTGGGGCGCTGCAAACGGCATCCGAACAAACAGACCCCGCGCAACCAAAGCCTCCAGTACCGCTCTGGCGAACTCGCCATCCCGCCCGCAATCAATCGTCACGAAATTGGTGGCCGAGGGCAGGGGCTCCAACCCGTTCTCGCGGGCAATCGTTTCTATCCGCTCACGCGCCTCTGCGATCTGTGCCTGAATGTGCTCCAGCCACGCACCATCCTGCAACGCGGCCAGCGCCCCGGCCTGCGCCGCGCGGTTCATGCCGAAATGGTTGCGCACCTTGTTGAAGGCTGCAATCAGGTCGGGCGCTCCAATGGCATAGCCAACCCGTGCGCCCGCCATGCCATAGACCTTGGAAAATGTCCGCATTCGGATCACGCGAGGGTCGTCTGCGCTGACGGGTGCCGCTGTCCCCTCTGGCGCGCATTCCACATAAGCCTCATCCAGAATCAGCAGGCAACCCTCGGGCAGGGCATCCATCGCCGCCACGATATCCGCGCCGGAATGCCAGCTGCCCATCGGATTGTCCGGATTGGCCAGATAGACCAGTTTTGCCCCCACCTCGGCCGCCTTCGCAAACAGGGCCGCCGGGTCCTCGTGATCCCCGGCATAGGGAACCTTGTGCAGAACGCCACCGAACCCGGCCACATGATAATTGAACGTCGGATACGCCCCGTCCGAGGTTACAACCGCATCCCCGGGCCCTACAATCAGACGCACAAGATAACCCAGAAGCCCGTCAATCCCTTCGCCTACGACGATATTTTCGGGGGTTACCCCATGATGCTCGGCCAAAGCTTGGCGCAGATCGTGATTCTCGGGATCGCCATACATCCAGATATCAGACGCGGCCTGCTCCATAGCCCGGATCGCGCGGGGCGAGGGGCCAAACACGCTCTCGTTGGCGCCAAGACGGGCAATGAACGCCGTGCCGCGCTGACGCTCTTGCGTTTCGGGGCCCACAAAGGGCACGGTGGCGGGCAGGGATTGGGCAAGCGGGGTGTATCGAGGTCCTGTCATGCCTGCAGATAACCCCAAGCCCGAGCTTCGGGCAAGCGCGCACCTCATCCCGCGCGTCAGAACGTATTGAAACACAAGTAAGGAGCGCAGATGCGCATACTGTCTGCCATTGTTCTTCTGGGCCTTGCCTATCTTCTGTTCTGGCCCGTTCCCGTTATCCCCGTCGCCGTTGAGATGCCTGAAGATGCCGGTTTCACAGGGGATTTCGCAGAAAACACCGCGCTGGACGCCGCGCAGCTGATCCGCCTGCCGGATGGGGAAACCGGCCCCGAAGACATCGCCATCCTGCCCGGCGGTGCGGTCTATACGACCAGCCGGTCCGGCACGCTCTATCGCATAGACGGGGCTGACCCTGTTGTGGTCGACCAGCTTGGCGGGCGTCCTCTGGGCCTCAGGGCCGGGCCGGATGGCGCGCTATATATTGCCGACAGCTTTCGCGGGGTGATGCGCTGGACCGGGCCGGGCACGCTTGAATCCGTGGTGGCCGATATCGACGGTGCGCCCGTGGTCTATGCAAACCAACTGGATGTGGCACAGGACGGCACGATCTATTTTTCGAACTCCTCTGACCGGTTCGATCCCGAAACCATGGGTGGGACCAAGCCGACCTCGGTCCTGACCATCTGGGAACAATCCAATACAGGCTATGTCGCCCGTCACAACCCCGATGGCCGCACCGAAAAGATTGCCACTGGGTTCGTCTATACCAATGGCATTGCGCTCTCACCTGACGCAGATTTCCTGTTGATCGCCGAAACCGGCCGCGCACGGGTGCACAAGCTGTGGCTCAGCGGGCCGAAAGCCGGTCAGCAAGAGGTCTTGCTGGACAACCTGCCGGGCTATCCCGACAATCTCGAAGCACAGGGCGATGGCACCTACTGGATGGCCTTTGCCAGCCCGCGCGTTCCGTCCGAGGCGCTGATGCCATACCCCTTCCTGCGCAAGGTGGTCTGGCGGCTGGGCCCGGCTGTGCGCCCCGCGCCGATCCACCGGGGTATGCTGGTGCAGTTCGACGGTGAAGGCACGATCCTGCGCACGCTACAGGATCCGCAGGGCCGTATTGGCATCACGACAGGGGGCCGGATCGTGGGCGATCAGTTTTATGTCATGACGCTTGATTCCCCCTGGTTCGGGCGGATGCCTGTCAGCGATATGCCCTGACGTCGCAGTGGAAATCGGCGTCCCGTCCGGGCATGGTCGCCGCAACTGAATTTCGGGAGGTCCCCCATGTCACGCGTATCCGTTACCTATCAAGACCATGTTGCCCATGTCACCCTGACCCGGGGTGACAAGATGAACGCGCTGGATGACGCGATGGTCAAGGCATTGCTCTCTGCCGGGCAAGAGGTCGCCGCCTCGGACGCCCGCGCCGTGGTTTTGTCGGGCGAGGGGAAAAGCTTCTGCGCCGGGCTCGACATGGCAAGCTTTGCCAAGATGGCCCATATGGACCCCACCGAATGGCTGATGACCCGCAGCCACGAAGATGCCAACGAAATGCAGGAGCTTGCCCTGATCTGGCGTCGCGTACCGGTGCCGGTGATCTGCGCCATTCAGGGTGTCGCCTATGGTGGTGGCCTGCAAATTGCGCTGGGCGCGGATATCCGTATCGCGCACCCCGAGGCGAAACTGGCGGTGATGGAGATGAAATGGGGTATCATCCCCGATATGGGCGGCATGGTTCTGCTGCCCCGGCTTGTGCGTTCGGACGTGCTGCGTCTGCTGACCTACACGGCCCGGCCCATCGCTGCGCAGCAGGCGATGGATTGGGGGTTGGTCACGCAGCTTTCAGATGATCCGCTGACCGAAGCTCTGGCCATTGCCGAGAATATCGCCGGTCAAAGCCCCTCGGCTATCCGCGCCGCCAAGCGGCTGATCGAAGTGGCCGAAACCCAGCCCCGCGCGGACGTTCTCAAGGCGGAATCCGCCGAGCAGGTGGAGCTGATCGGCAAGCCTCATCAGATGGAGGTCGTGATGGCGCAGATGCAGGGCCGCAAGCCCGAGTTCAAGTGATCAGCGCATGAAGGCCCGCCGTGCATCGCGGGCCATGTTGTAACGCATTTCCAGATCAGCGATTTCCGACATCGCGGCCCGGCGTTCCGCGGGGTCGGTCAGGGCCGGATACGCTTTGCGGGCCGCATCCAGTTTCTTTTTTATGTCGAACTCTTCGGGCAGAACCCCGGCTTGCGCCATGATCCGGTGCCCGGCGGCGATGGCCGGATCGCCCTGCGCCTCGCCGGACCGGTCGGGCAGGGGGTGACCTTCGCCGACAAGGCCCTGCAACTGCCCCTCGGCCTGTGCCTTTTTGATCTGGCGCTCCACCAGTTTTCCAAGTGAACCGAACATGGCGCAACTATACCCGGTAAGGGCGGGATACGAAAGCGGCTACCGAATTCTGTTGCTCACCAGATAGGCCAGCCCGCCGACCAGAAGGCCCCAGACCGCCGCGCCCAGCCCAAAGACCGAGATACCCGATGCGGTGATCGCAAAGGTCAGCATCGCGGCCTCACGCTCGGCCGGAACCTCAAGTGCTGCGAAAATCGAATTGGCCAGAACGCCGATCAGGGCGACACCGGTCAATGTCCCCATCAACAGCGGATCGGCATGGGATGCAAAGCCGGTAATCGCCGCGGCAAAGATACCGAATACACCATAGAACACCCCACCCATGATGGCCGACCAGTACCGTTGCGCGGGATCGGGGTGGCTGTCCTCGTTGGAACACATCGCAGCGGTGATCGCCGCAAGGCAGGTGGCAGGCGCACCAAACGGAGCCGATAACAGGCTCGCCCCACCCACGGATGAAAACAGCCTGCCCGGAGCCGGGGTATAGCCAAAGCTGCGCATCACCGCGATGCCGGGAATATTCTGGGTCGCCATCGTGACGATGAACAGCGGGATGGCGATCCCGATGGTCGAGGCCAACGAAAAACTGGGCGTGGTCCAGACCGGTGCCGCCAGCCATCGCGCCGGGGTCACCGATGCGTCGCCTGCGTTCAGCACGACAACCAGCGCGGCGGCGAAAACGGCCGCCGGAACAGCGAACAGCCGGTTGATCCGGCCTGCGATGAACCATGTCAGGATCACCGGCAGGGCTTGCGCGGGCAATTCGACTGCGGCCTGAAAGGGCAGAATGCAAAGCGGCAGCAGAACGCCCCCCAGCATGGCCTGTGCCAGAGTCGTCGGAATGGCGGCCGCCAGCCGCCCCAATGGCCGCCAGAGCCCGGCCAGCACCGTCAGCGCCCCTGCACACAGGAAGGCGCCCGTTGCCTCGGCAAACCCCAGCGCCGGTGTCGCGGACACCGCCAGCAGCGCCGCCCCTGGCGTCGACCAGGCGACGCTGATCGGTTGCCGGTACCACAGGCTCAGCACAATGGCGGTCAGTCCCATTGCGATGGCCGCCATCATCAGACCCGAGGCCGCCTGCGCCGGAGACGCCCCCATCGCGGCCAGCCCCTGCAACACGATAGGAAATGAACTGAAGAATCCGACAATGGCGACAACAAGCCCGGTCGAGACTGTCTGGAGCGGTGGGGCAAACTGGGTCATGACAGCCTCGGGCGGTTGGGGTTGGTGATTGCTAACAAGCGGCGGCAGGGGCGGGCAAGGTCTGAACGCGCAAAAGAAAACCCCGCCGGATCAGCGGCGGGGTTCGGGGTATGAGTATTTTTGAAAAGATGAAGATCAGGCGATCTCGGCCAGACGGGCCAGCGCCTCGTTCAGCTTGGCTTCTTCTTCCTCGCGTGCGGCGAGGTTGGCTTTGGCTTCCTCGACCACCTCGTCCGGGGCCGAGGCCACGAATTTGGGGTTGTTCAGACGCCCGCGCAAGCCACCCAGTTCCTTGGCCAGCTTGCCCTTTGCTTTCTCCAGCCGCTCCTTTTCCGCGCCAATGTCGATGATATCCGCCAGCGGCAGGCCGAAGGAGGCTCCGGGAGCGGCAATCGAGATGGTGCCCTTGGGCAGCGCGTCCGCGCTGGTCAGGCTGTCGATGCGGGCCAGACGTTTGATCAGCGCCTCGTTGCGGTCCCACGCGGCTTGGCCGTTGGCGTCGATCTCGGTCACCAGCATCGGCACGTAGAGACCCGCAGGTACCCGCATCTGCGCACGGGCCGAGCGGGTGTTCTCGATCACCGAGATCACCCAGTTCATTTCACGATCCGCATCGGCGTCGACCAGTTCCGTGCCGTAGGTCGGCCAGTCAGCGTGGACGACCATTTTCGCGCGGTTGCCGGTCAGGCCCCACAGCTCTTCGGTGACGAAGGGCATGATCGGGTGCAGCAGAACCATGCACTGATCCAGAACCCAGCGCATGGTGGCGCGGGTTTCGGCCTGTGCTTCGGCGTCGTCACCCTGCAGCAGGGGTTTCGACAGTTCCACGTACCAATCGCAGACCTTGCCCCAAACAAAGGCGTACAGGCCGTTGGCGGCATCGTTGAAGCAATAGCTCTCCAGCGCCGCGTCGACCTCCGCCCGCACACGGGCGGTTTCGCCGATGATCCAGCGGTTTACGGCGGCCTTGGGCTGCAGGTCGGCCACGTCCAGTTGCGGGACGGCGTCGGTAAAGACCTCGTTCATCTCGGCAAAGCGGACGGCGTTCCACAGCTTGGTGCCGAAGTTGCGATAGCCGGTGATGCGTTCACGCGACAGTTTCAGCACGCCGCCAATCGCCGCCATCGAGGCATTGGTGAACCGCAGCGCGTCGGCACCGAACTCGTCGACGATTTCCAGCGGGTCGATGACGTTGCCGGTGGTCTTGGACATCTTCTTGCCCTTCTCGTCGCGGACGAGCTGGTGCAGGTAGACGGTGTGGAACGGGATTTCATTCACTACGGCCAGTTGCATCATCATCATCCGGGCGACCCAGAAGAACAGGATGTCGAAGCCGGTGATCAGAACGTCTGTCGGGAAATAGCGGTGCATTTCCTCGGTATCTTCGGGCCAGCCCAGCGTGCCGATGGGCCAGAGGCCGGATGAGAACCAGGTGTCGAGGACGTCGGGGTCGCGAATGAGACTAACATCTTGGATCGGTCCAAAGTTGATAGATCCAATAAAGGCCTCGCTTCCCCGTGATGAGCCTTCCATTGGCGGCATCTCGATAAAGTCTATCTCATAACCGAGCGCATCAGCATAAAACTTGGCGGCTTTGGTCTTCGCTTCTGCGAATGTTGGAGCGCAAAAAGGTTGTCTTTCTGCTTGATGCGAGACTGTGCCATCCTTGATCCCTGGCCCATACCAAACCGGAATCTGATGTCCCCACCACAGCTGGCGCGAGATGCACCAGGGCTCGATGTTTTCCAGCCAGTGGTAATAGGTTTTCTCGCCCGATTCAGGGATAATCTTGACCGTGCCATCCTTGACCGCATCCAGCGCAGGACCGACGACCTTTTCGGCATCCACAAACCACTGGTCGGTGAACATCGGCTCGATGACGACTTTCGAGCGGTCGCCAAAGGGTTGCATGATCGGTTTGCTCTCGACCAGTGGGACAAGTGCCGGGCTGAAGTCCTGCCCACCGTCTTCGCCCTCTGTAGGCCGGGCTTCAGCCCAGCTCGATCCCAGACGCGGATCGTCCGCTGGACACATAACAGCCAGACCTTCGCGGGAGATCTCTTCGACCACCTTGGCACGCGCCTCGAACCGGTCCAGTCCGCGCAGGTGATCCGGGATCAGGTTGATCGCGTCGATCTCATTCTCGGTGAACGCTTTGCCGCGCGCGTATTCCTGCGCCTTGCCCGCCTCTTCGGCGTAAGGCGCGCCATCAGCCCGCATCGCGCCTTTGGTGTCCATCAGGCGGTACATCGGAATGCCGCAGCGCCTGGCCACCATATTGTCGTTGAAGTCATGCGCACCGGTGATCTTCACAGCGCCCGAGCCGAAATCGGGATCGGGATACTCATCGGTGATGATCGGGATCTGGCGGCGATGCTCTTTCGGGCCAACCGGAATTTCGCACAGTTTGCCGACGATCGGCGCGTAGCGCTCATCCGACGGATGAACCGCAACCGCGCCGTCGCCCAGCATGGTTTCAGGGCGGGTCGTCGCGATCGAAATATAATCCCGCTCTTCCCGAAGGATTACATTCCCATCTTCATCTTTTTCCAAATACTCATATGTCTCTCCGCCCGCCAAAGGGTACTTGAAGTGCCACATGTGGCCCGGCGTTTCAATATTCTCGACCTCAAGGTCCGAAATCGCAGTCTCGAAATGTGGGTCCCAGTTGACCAGTCGCTTGCCGCGATAGATCAGGCCCTTTTCGTACATGTCGACGAAGACCTTGATAACGGCATCATGGAAATTCGGGCTGTTCTCGTGCCCGGTGCGCGGGTCACCTGGCGCGCCCGCCATGGTAAAGGCATTGCGCGACCAGTCACAGCTGGCGCCCAGACGCTTGAGTTGTTCAATGATCGTGCCGCCGTATTCGCCCTTCCACTCCCAGACTTTCGCAAGGAATTTCTCGCGTCCCAACTCGCGCCGACCTTCGTTGCCCTGCGCCGCCAGCATCTTTTCCACTTGCATCTGCGTGGCAATGCCCGCGTGGTCCTGACCGGGCTGCCATAGCGTGTCAAAACCACGCATCCGGTGCCAGCGGATCAGGATATCCTGCAACGTGTTGTTGAACGCGTGACCCACATGCAGCGCGCCCGTCACGTTGGGCGGCGGGATCATGATGGTAAAGCTTTCCTCGCGCGAACGGTTCGCGCCTGCCTTGAAGGCTCCGGCCTGTTCCCAGGCCTCATAGATACGGGCCTCGGCCTCGGCCGCGTTGAATGTCTTTTCCATCGCCATGGGATGCGTCCTGCGTCAACAAAATCGGGTCAGCGCCTGCAATAGCGAATGGAGACGGGAAGGGGAAGGCCCTGTGCGGCGACGATTGCCGAAGTCACCCCGTGCCGGTCGCCTCGTTTCCGTACAGGTGCGTGCTTTGTGCCGCGCCTTGTGTCATCGCCTTGGCCTGATCCTCCCGGATGCGGGCATGAAGCGCCAAGGCTGGCTGCGAAAACAACTCGGTCGGTGGTTCGATGAGGATGAAATTGCCCACCCGGTCTTCGCCCCGCGCCAAAACCGCGTAATCGCGGTCCGCCACTTTTTGCTGTGCGTTCGGGTTCAGATACCGGATCGCCAGCCCGATCCGCCGATCGTCCGACGTATTGGGCCCCGAGCCATGGATTGTGAGGCCATGGTGCAGCGACATCTGACCCGGCTGCAGTTCAATATGTGTTTTGTCCTCGTCTGCCACATCGACAGCCACCTCCTGCCCGCGCGACAGCAGGTTGTTGTCTGAAAACGTATCGTTATGGGGCAGGATCGGGTTTTTGTGGCTGCCTCTGACAAAGTCCATGCAGCCGCTTGCTACCGTGGCAGGCGACAATGCGATCCACGCGGTCATCTGACCCGGTGTTTCGCCCATCCCCCAATAGGTCAGGTCCTGATGCATTCCAACAACCTGCGTCGTGCGTGGCTCTTTGATGAACAGTTCCGCAGACCACAGCAGCAAGTCCGGTCCCAGTATTCCTTCGACGACGTCCAGAACCCTGGGATCCAATGCGATACGGGCGACCAGCGGTATCACCACATGGGCGTTCAGGCGCTTGTACATGTTCAGCGGCAGCGGAAGGTCGGCCACGCGCCAGGTCTTCTCGATCTGCTCCAGCTCGGCCCGAAACTGTGAGGTCTCATCCGGTGGAAAGACTGTAATGGGAAAGGCAAACCCGTCTTGCCAATACGCGTCGACCGATGGGGCGTCCAGACGGCCCTGTGTCAGGGAAATGGGTTCGGGCATGGGGAACCTCCGGCAGGCTGTATCTTCAAACAGCCTACGAATCCCTCTGCGGCCCCCGCAATCCTGTTTACGACATCGGTGTCGCCACGCGCTTTCAAGCAAGGCGCTGGACATAAGCGGGCGCAGGGCTAGTGTCGCCATCAAGGCAGTGACAGGAGCATCCCATGGAAAAATTCGGCAAAAGCCAGCCCGTCAAACGGACCGAGGATCAGCGGTTCCTGACCGGGCAGGGGCGCTATATGGACGATGCCGTGCCCGACAATGCGCTGTTTGCCGCTTTCTTCCGCAGCCCTGCGGCCCATGGCGATATCACCGCGCTGGATCTTGAGGCCGCGCGGGATGCTGACGGGGTGCGGCTGGTCATGACACTGGACGATCTTGCCGCCTCGGGCATCGACACGGTGATGAATGCCGCAACCTTGACCAACCGCGACGGGACCGGCTCTGCCGCGCCGGATCGGCATATGCTGGCCAAGGACCGTGTGCGCTTTGTGGGCGAACCCGTGGCCGTTGTCATCGCGGATACACTGGTACAGGCGCAGGACGCGGTCGAACTGATCTGGATGGACATCCGGGAACGCCCCGCCAAGCTGGACGTGAACGCGGGGGGTGAGGCCCTGCACCCGCAAGCGCCCGACAATCGCGCGTTTGATTGGGGTCTGGGGGATGAGGCCGCGACCAAAGCCGCCTTTCAGGCCGCCGCCCATACCGTGTCGCTGAACTTGCACGACAACCGCGTCATCATCAGCTCGCTCGAGCCGCGGGGCTGTCAGGCCGACTGGTCTGGCGGGCGTCTGCACTTTTCCTATGGCGGGCAGGGTGTCTGGGCGATGAAGGCACAACTGGCGCAAAAGCTGAAACTCGATGCGGATGCGATCCGTGTCACCACCCCGGATGTGGGGGGCGGGTTCGGCATGAAGGTGATGCCATATCCCGAATATTTCTGCGTGGCCGTGGCCGCGATGAAACTAGGCCAGCCCGTGCACTGGATGTCCGACCGGTCCGAGGCAATGCTCTCCGATCACCACGGCCGCGACCTGACCTCTCTGGCCGAGCTGGCCTTTGATGCAGACCACCGGATCACCGCCTACCGCGTCCACAGCAAAGTCAACCTTGGTGCCTATAACAGCCATTTCGCGCAGGCGATCCAGACAAGCCTGTTCAGCAAGGTGCTGATGGGGGTCTATGACGTTCAGACCACCTATCTCCGGGTCGAGGGGTTCTATACAACGACAACACAGGTCGACGCCTATCGCGGTGCCGGACGTCCCGAGGCGATCTATGTGCTGGAACGCGTGATGGACCGCGCCGCACGCGAACTGGGCGTTGACCCGTGGGAGTTGCGTCGCAAAAACTTCATCAGACCCGGCGATTTCCCCTACACCTCTGCCACGGGTGAAACCTATGATGTCGGCGATTTCGACATGGTCCTTCGCCGCGCGGCCAGCCAGACTAGCGGGTTCGAAGCCCGCAAGGCCGCCGATGCCGAACGCGGTCTGATCCGGGGGCAGGGTCTTTGTTACTATATCGAAAGTATTTTGGGGGACCCTTCCGAGAACTCGAAGGTCGAGTTTTGCGCGGATGGCACGGTGAACCTTTATGTCGGCACACAATCGAACGGGCAGGGGCACGAGACGGTTTATGCCCAGTTCCTGTCCGATCAGACTGGCGTCCCGATGGACAGGATCACCGTCATTCAGGGCGATACCGACCGGCTTGGCCATGGCGGCGGAACCGGTGGCTCGCGCTCGGTGACGGTGCAAAGTACCGCGACCCTCGCCACCATTGACAAGATGATCGCCGCATTCACGCCTTATCTGGCCGATAAGATGGGGGTCGAGGACAGTGATGTGCGATTTGACCATGAAACATTCCGCGCGCCGGGCTCGAACCTGACGCCGACCCTGACCGAAGCCGCGGCTATGGCGCGCGCCGACGGGCGCGTGGACTTGCTGACGCATGAGTCCCGCGCGCAACTGGATGCCCGCAGCTATCCCAACGGCGCGCATGTTGCCGAGGTCGTGATCGATTCCGTCACCGGCGAAACCCGTGTGGACCGCTACACCGTGGTTGATGATTTCGGAAATCTTATCAACCCGATGCTGGCCGAAGGGCAGGTGCATGGCGGGGTGGTTCAGGGCATCGGGCAGGCGCTGTCGGAACATGTGGTGCATGATGATCACGGACAGCTGCTCACGGCATCGTTTATGGATTACGCCTTGCCCCGCGCGGTGGACATACCCATGATAAAGTTTACCTCGGCGCCGGTGCCGTCAACTTCCAACCCGATGGGGATGAAAGGATGCGGCGAGGCCGGCACGGTGGGCGCTCTGGCCGCTGTGGCGAACGCGGTTCAGGATGCGCTCTGGGATCACGGGGTGCGGCAGGCGGATATGCCTTTCACACCTCACAAGGTTTGGGAATTGCTGACGCATGAATCTGTCGCGGCTAAGTAGGAAGGTTCTGGGATGGCTCGGGCGGCCCTTACGGTCCGAGCACTCCGCCGAAACGCGGCACCGCGAGCCGATCAGCCACGTCATTATCCTAGATGGCACCATGTCCACCCTCGAACCGGGGTTCGAAACCCATGCCGGACAGACCTATCGCCTGTGCTGCGAAATGGGCAGCAAGGTGTCGGTGTTCTACGAGGCAGGCGTGCAGTGGGAAAGCTGGAAATCCACCATGGACGTGATGATGGGCCGGGGCATCAACCGCCAGATTCGCCGCGCTTATGGCTATCTGGCGTCGCGCTACAAGCCCGGTGACCGGATTTATTTCATCGGCTATTCCCGTGGAGCCTACGGCGTGCGCAGCCTGGCCGGGGTGATCGACATGATCGGCCTGCTCAAGGCCGAACACGCGACCGAGCGGAACATCCTGCAAGCCTACCGCCATTATGAATGCAATGTCAGCGGCACCGCCGCCCGCGATTTCCGCCGCAAGTTCTGCCACGACAACGTCAAGATCGAGATGGTCGGTGTCTGGGACACGGTCAAGGCGCTGGGCCTGCGCCTGCCGCTTCTGTGGCGCTGGGCCGAGGATCGCCATGCCTTTCACAACCACCAGCTGGGCCCTGCCACTCTGCATGGCTATCACGCGCTGGCCCTCGACGAAACGCGCGAGGTGTTCGAGCCGGTTCTGTGGCGATGCAAGCCCGAGTTCAACGGCCATGTGGAACAGGTCTGGTTCCGTGGCACCCACGGCGATATCGGCGGCCAGCTGAACGGCTATGAAGAGGCCCGGCCGCTCAGCAATATCTCGTTGATCTGGATGCTGGACAAGGCCGAGATGCACGGGCTGCCGATGCCCGAAGGCTGGCGCACCCGTTTCCCGACGGATGCCCATGCGCAATCGGTTGGAACCTGGCGCGGCTGGGGCAAGATCTTTCTGCTGCGCAAACACCGCAAGGTCGGGCGGGACCAGTCAGAACGCCTGCATGTCTCGGTCGCGCCGGATGAATTGCCGGGCTGGGTGGCGATGCCGAACCTGCCGACACATCCCGCGCAGTGAAAGGCTACCATGTGCCACTGACACCAAGATCACCGGCACTTCAATGTCAGGTTCGAGCCCAAATTGTCGATTGCTGCGGAGTAGTGTTAATGTCTGCATACGATGCTCTGGAATCCGAAATGACCAAACACCCCAGTCAAGCGAACGATGAAAGGCCCGCCATTCTCTGTGTTGCAGGCTTTGGTGACAATGCGAGCATGTTTGAAAGTATGGCTGACACCCACCTCGCCAACAGCTATCGTTTGCTACCTATTAATCTTCCGGGATTTGGCGCTCAGCCTCTGGCAAAGAAAACAACTCTCGAAGCACTTGCGCAAACCGTCGCCGACGAGGCGAACAAGCACGGAGCCGAAATCATTGTTGCTCATTCGGTTGCTTCAATCATAGCTTCGCTGGCTGTCAAAAGGGCAAGCTGTCCTTTGACAACCATCATTTCATTGGAAGGTAATATCACTGCCGAGGATGCTTATTTTTCTGGAACTGCTGCCGACTACAGTGATCCGTTTGCGTTTCGTGAGGCGTTTCTTGAGCGGCTTGATGAAATGGCGAAAACGGCACCAATCATTCGACGGTATCGTAGTGAAGTATCGAAGGCCGATACTCTGGCGCTGTGGCAACTCGGGACAGACGCGCGACATTTTTCAGCAGACTGCGTGCCCGGCGAGCTTTTGCAGAACGCGGCAAATGTGATTTATCTCTACAATCCTGACAACTGTCCGTACAGCACCGTCCGTTGGCTGGAAGAAAACAAGATGGATCGGATCGTTCTCGAAAAGGCCACACACTGGGCGAGCGTTGATCAACCCGAAAGGCTTGCAGAAATGATCGCTGAGGCACTCCACCGATAGACGAATACAGCCGTTCACAATTGGATAGATGAAAGCTGGCTTTGTAATGGTTTTCCGCAAGAACCGGGTCGCGGTGTCGGGGTCACGTAAGCTAATCCGTTAGGTGACAGTTAGTGACGGAACCAGAAGACATGACAAATCGCCCCATGCCAGCAATGGATTTTACAGCAAGCGTCATGCTGCTTCTGCTCGCGGCTGTTTGGGGCGGGTCGTTCTTCTTCGGCGAGGTTGCACTAACTGAAGTGCCACCGCTGACAATAACGTTGCATAGGGTGATCTGGGCAGTCCCTATTCTGGCACTCATCGTCCTATTCAAAGGATTGAGTGTTCCACGTGCCCCTCAGGTATGGGGAGCTTATCTCGTTATGGGAGCGCTCAACAATGCCATCCCATTTTCGTTGATCTTCTGGGGGCAAACGCAAATAGACAGCGGGTTGGCCTCAATCCTCAACGCAACAACAGCAATGTTTGCAGCGGTCGTGGCTGGCTTACTTCTGAAGGATGAGCCGCTGACTCCGAAGAAAATAGCAGGTGCTGCCCTAGGTATTATAGGGGTGGCCTTCATTATGGGGCCAAGCGCATTAACTGAGTTTAATCCTAGCAATCTGGCACAGCTGGCTATCCTTGGGGCGACGCTCTCTTATGCTTTTGCTGGGGTCTGGGGCAGAACAGCTCTTTCGGGCCAACCACCACTTGTAAATGCACTTGGTATGCTGATCGGCAGCACAGTGCTTATGATCCCTATTGTTCTTGTGATGGATGGCCCTCCAAGCTTCGCTCTGTCTGCTGGTGTATGGGCAGCGCTTATTGGGATGGCCGCTCTATCAACAGCGCTGGCCTATGTACTTTATTTCGCAATCCTTGCGCGCGCCGGAGCCGCCAATCTTCTTTTGGTTACGCTGCTGATCCCACCGTTCGCTATCGGTCTTGGTGTCACGTTTCTAGGTGAAAAGATGGAGCCGGAAGCTTGGGTCGGGTTTGCCATCATTGCTCTTGGCTTTGCTGTAACCGACGGTCGGCTTTTTTCCCGCTTTGCCAGGCACAAGCCCCAAAAAGTAGAATGAGGCGCTTTCTGGAATACTTTTTACAAGCACATTAAGGAGTGACGATCCCCGTCGTCACCAACAGGCCCGGCCAAGCGTCGGGTCTATTTTTGAGTAGCGGACATTCAGCGAAGACAAACGAATGGCGGCAAAGTCCCGCAAAGTTGACGCTCCGAACTAAAACACCTTCGCAGCATTCAGCGAGGGTGTTTTCTTTGTAAGAGCTCGTTACGTCTTGCGTCGTTCTTGACTATGCAACGCCTCCGGTAAGAGGCGTGGCGAAACGCCTGCGCCCTTTTCACGTTCTATAGACATGATTTAGGTTCTGGTGTTCGCAATTACCGCCGCCGGTCGCGGCGCGAGCTCATGGGTTGGAAGGCCACGCCCACATGCGCCTCGCAATAGGGTTTGCCCGCCTCAACCGGAAGGCCGCAGAACCAGAAATCCTCGGTCGCGGGGTCGCCCACGGGCCATTTGCAGGTCTTCTCGGTCAGTTCCATCAGCGTCAGCTTCTTGGCTTTCTTCTCGATCTCGTTGACCTTGGCCAGCGCCTCGGGGCTGATCTCGTTGGCCGAGGGCTGCGGCGGCAGCGGCTGACCGGCCGGGATGATCTGGCGGCGCGCCGGAACGGCGGGTTTCGCCTCGGCAGCAGCAGCCGGGCGCGCCGGTTCTGTCTTTGGCATGGGTCTGGGCTTGGCTTCGGCCTTGGGCGCGGGTGCCGGTTTCTCTTTCGGTTCGGACTTGGCCGGGGCTGCGCCTGCTGTCCGGTTGGACAGGCCCAGGCGGTGGACCTTGCCAATCACCGCGTTGCGGGTCACGCCACCCAGTTCCTTGGCGATCTGGCTGGCCGACTGGCCTTCGCCCCACATCTTCTTCAGCAGTTCTACGCGCTCGTCTGTCCAGGACATCGTCAGCCTTTCAAAAGCGGAAAGCGGCCCCGGATTCGGGCCGCCTTGGGAATTCGTCTCAGCCCCCTATTCTAAACACTGCGGCCCGAGTTACAAGCTGTCTTCGAATCAGGTTGAGGGCAAAGCATGCAGAATCCCGCAGAACAGACCGCACGCAGCTTTGGAGCGGTCAACTGGATGGGGCTTTACACGCTGGCGCAGCGCGAAATCCGGCGCTTTCTTTCGGTCTGGACCCAGACCGTTCTGGCGCCTCTGGTCACGGCTGGCCTGTTCCTGCTGATCTTCACAATCGCCATTGGGCCCAGCCGCCCTGACGTCATGGGCGTGCCGTTTGTGGTGTTTCTGGCACCGGGGATCCTGATGATGACGGTGATCCAGAACGCCTTTGCCAATACCTCCTCTTCGATGGTGATTGCCAAGGTGCAGGGCAATATCGTCGACACGCTGATGCCGCCGCTGTCCCCGCTCGAGATCCTGCTGGGGTATCTTGCCGGTGGCATCGCCCGTGGCCTGATGATCGCGCTGGTGATTTCGATTGCGTTGCTGGTTTTGCTGTCCATCGCGCCCCAGCACCCGTTGATTGCGCTGATCTTTGTTGTTCTGGGGGGCGCCTTCATGGGCGCGCTGGGCCTGTTTGCCGGGATCTTTGCAAACAAGTTCGATCAGATGGCTGCGATCACCAACTTCATCGTCACACCTCTGGCTTTCCTGTCAGGCACTTTCTATTCGGTCGAGGCGCTGCCTCCTGTCCTGAACCGCCTGACCCATCTGAACCCGGTCTTCTACCTGATCGATGGGCTGCGTTACGGCATGATCGGCGTGTCCGACAGCTCACCGTGGTTGGGCATGGCAGTTTGTGGTTTTGCCACGCTGGCCATCGGGCTGATCACCTGGCAAATGCTGCGCACCGGTTATCGGCTTAAGGCTTAACCGGTCTCTGCCAGCCTGTCGGGCGGCAGGGCAGGTTTGGGTTCGCCCAGCCGCGGATGCAAGCGGGCCGAGACAGCCCATGCCCCGAACAAGGCAATCCCGCCTGCCGCGAACACACCGGCCACCGGTGCCACCAGCAGGACCAGAGCTGCAACACCGGGCGTCAGAATGCCCGAGACATCGCGGTAACTGGAATAAATCGCCGACATCTCGGTTCGCTCAGACGGTTTAACGGCCATAAGGAAGGGCAATCCGGCGCAGATGTCCAGAACGATCAGCCAGACAGACCCCAGAACCAGCGCAGCGACCGAGGCGACCGGCCATCCCGCCACCAGACCGGCTGCGAAAAAGCAGCCTCCCGCGGCTGCAAACCCGATGCGAACAGCCGACCTGAGCGACCGCGTCTGGACCCAGCGCAGGATCAACGGGGCGGCCAGCAGCATGGCGTTAGTGCATGACAGAAGGATGCCGCCCAGTTGTTCTCCCAGCCCGTTTTGGATGGCGAAAATGGGCAGGTAGACCACATATATCCACCAGCCGCAGGACCGGATCATTGCAAACAGATATCCGGCAACCAATCTGGGTTGAACAAAGAACCGGGGAAGAAAGGCCAACGGGTTGTTGGCCGGACCACGGGCCTTGGTGATCAGCTTGCCATTGCCCAGACGCATGCGCCAGAACTGCGCCAGCATGACCAGCGCCGCTCCGGCACTGATGACAAACGGGGCAGGGCGCCAAAGCTCCATCAGCAGAACACCGGCCATTGGGCCGCCCGTCCATCCCAAAGCGCTGTAGAACATGCGGCTGGTCTCGCACCGGCCAAGTTCGATCTTGCTGATGTAATCCAGCACATAGGTGTTGAAGCAGATAAAAGTGACAACCGCGGCCATGGTATTCAGGGCCAATGCGCCGACCACGGCCTCTGGGCTGCCCACGATCGCCAGCGATGCACCACAGATGAACATGACGCAACCGGTGGAATAGGCCCATCTGCGCGGTACAAAACGGATCAGGAACGGCACCATCAACCCGACCAGCAGGGACAGGATGCCAATCAGGAAATACAGGAATGACACGGATGAGGCGTCGCCCAGCGCCCGGTACATCGCCAGCGGAAAGACCGAAATCAGAATACCGCGCACCACGGCTTCGATTCCGGCCAGAATCCCGAAATCGCGCACCGATGGGGCAGGCGCGTGGCGTACCCATTCAGGTATTCGGCGTTCATGCATAACAAACTCGCAAATCAACTCAGCCCAGAATGCGCCGGCCACCTCGCCATTCATGGGGATTTGCGACACAAAGGTCGCCCCTGAACCGCAAGGGCGGTTTTTTCTGTCAGGTCCGGCGGTTTACCGCCTCGCGCCAGACCAGGATCAGCCCTCCGGTCAGGATCGTGACCGCGCCAATCAGGCTGATCCGGTCGGGGATCACATCAAACACCGCAAAATCGTACAGCGCGGCGAAAATCAGTGTGGCATAGCTGATCGGGGCCACGAATGACGCGTCCGCACGTGCCATGCCGTTGATGAAACAAACCTGCGCGCAGGCCATCAGCAGGCCGATCCCCACCAGCGCAACCCATTGCTGTGGCGTAGGCATGTGAAACACAAAGCTGACCGCGACCGTGGCGATCACCAGCCCCATCGTGTTGTTGATCAGCAGAATCTGGATCGGGGCCTCGCGCCCCGACAGTTTCTTGATAAAGATCAGCTCCATCCCGATAAACGCAGCCGCAGCCAGCGCCAGAAGGGCGGCGGGTTGAAAACTTGCAGGTGTCGGGCGCAGCAGGATCACCGCACCCGCAAGGGCCACGGCCGCCGCCAGCCAGCGCCACGGGCCGACGCGTTCCCCCAATAGCGGAATGGCCAGGACCATGCCAAAGACCGGGTTCAGAAAGGAGATCGCCGTCGCATCCGCCATCGGAATGAACGCAACAGACGCGAACATCAACGTCACCCCGGCCCAGCCAAAGCTGGTTCGCCCGACATGCAGCCCCCAATGGGGCCGCCCCAGCCGGGGACGAAGCACTGCGACCGCCGACAGGATGGCAAGCAGGGCAAACAGAAACCGCCCGTGACTGATCTGCATCGCGTGCAAGGGTGGCCCGAGTGTGTCCGTCCCCAAGGCCTTGGCCAACAGCGTCGTCGCCGCGATAAAGGCGGTCGCGACAAAGATCAGCCCTGCGGCCAAAGCAGGATTTTGCGCCTTCGGGGTGAACATGGGCGAAAGCGGTGCGCCAAAAAAGGGGCCTTGGCAAGACGCAATTCAGCGCTCAGCGCAAAACCGGAGCGGCCGCCAGCGCCGCCTTGGCTTGTTTGAGGCTGTCCAGAAACCGCTCCGCACGCACAATCCGTGCTTCGACCTCGTCAATCCGGTCCTGCAAAAACGCCTCGCCGTCAAAGCTGTCGGGATCGGCGGCTTCCAACTGCCCCAGCAACATGACCAGTTCTGCAATGCTGATGCCTGCCGCCTGTGCATCGGCAACTTGCTCCAGCGTGATCAGCGCGTCTTCGGGATAGTCGCGATAGCTGTTGGTGTTGTCCGGACCCGGGCCTGACCGGATCAGCCCTTGGCGTTCATAAAACCTCAGCGTGTCACGGCTCAGCCCGCTGCGCCGCGCAAGTTCCCCGATCCGCATGTTTCAAAACCGTTGACTCAACTCCATGGTTTTGATCCTATGTCAGACAGTCATTCTCTGCAAGGACATGCACCATGGGTCCCAAATGCCAAAGTTGCGGCATGCCGCTGTCAAAAGATCCCCAGGGCGGCGGGTCCGAAGCTGACGGCGGGCGCAGCACGCGTTACTGCTCGCTGTGTTACGAAAACGGTGCATTCCGCCATCCCGACGCTTCGCTGGAAGAGTTCCAGTCTCATTGCGTCGATGCCCTCGTCGCCAAAGGCATGCCCCGCATCCTTGCCTGGGCTTTCACCCGCGGTATGGGCAAGCTCGACCGCTGGCGCCCGGCGAAATGATCCGGCGGTAATTTTGACGCGGCGGCAATAATAGGGTTTTCAGGCTGTCTTTTCACGTCTATAGAGCGGCCATGATCAAACGCGCACATATCCAGCTGCTCCGACGCCGACGCCTCTTTGCGTAATCGGCCTGTTTGATCCCATGTGCCTGCCAAATTGGCACAAATCTCACCAAATCTGTTGACGAACCGGGCCTTCGTGTATCACTCACGAGGCTCAAACGACCCGAAAAGGATGATCCCATGATCCCGTCCGTTCTGCCGACCTATAACCGCGCGCCCCTGTCATTTGTAAAGGGCGAAGGCGCCTGGCTGACCGAGGCGGATGGCCGACGTTTTCTGGACCTTGGCGCAGGGATCGCGGTGAACGCACTGGGCCACGCCCATCCGGCACTGGTGGCCGCCCTTACGGAACAGGCCCACGCGCTGTGGCATGTCTCGAACCTCTACAACATCCCGCAACAGCAGGCACTGGCAGACAAGCTGGTCGAACACACCTTTGCGGATACGGTATTCTTTACGAATTCCGGTACCGAAGCCTGTGAACTGGCCGTGAAAATGGCCCGCAAGTATTTCTATGACAAAGACCAGCCCGAACGGGTTGAGATCATCACCTTTGACGGCTCGTTCCATGGCCGGTCGTCGGCAGGCATCGCAGCGGCCGGGTCTGAGAAGATGACCAAAGGCTTTGGCCCGCTTTTGCCGGGCTTTGTCCACGTCACCTTTGGCGATCTCGACGGTGTCACCGACGCCATCACGGAAAATACCGCAGCCATCCTGATCGAACCGATTCAGGGCGAGGGTGGCATCCGCCCCGTACCCGATGCCGAACTCAAGGCCCTGCGCGCCATTTGCGACGAACACGGTCTGCTGCTGATCCTGGACGAGGTGCAATGCGGCGTCGGTCGGACCGGCAGGCTCTTCGCCCATGAATGGGCGGGGATCTCCCCGGATATCATGATGGTCGCCAAAGGCATCGGCGGTGGTTTCCCCCTCGGCGCTGTGCTGGCAACCGAAGATGCGGCATCCGGTATGACCGCAGGCACGCATGGCTCCACCTATGGCGGCAACCCGCTGGGCTGCGCCGTGGGCTGTGCGGTGATCGACCAGGTCGCCACACCCGCCTTTCTCGAAGGTGTCAACCGCAAGGCTGGCCTGTTGCGCCAGAAACTCGAAGGCCTGGTTGCCGATCACCCCGAGGTCTTCGAAGAGGTGCGCGGATCGGGCCTGATGCTCGGCCTGAAATGCAAGGCGCCAAATATAGATGTGGTCAATGCGGGCTATGACAATCTGGTCATCACCGTCCCCGCCGCCGACAACGTCATCCGCCTGCTGCCCCCCCTGACCCTGACCGAGGATGACATCGCCCAGGCCATGATCCGCCTCGAAAAGGCCGCCAATCAGATCGAAACCCAGCTCGCAACTGCCTGAGCTTCATCTTTCCCCAAATACTCCGGGGGTGTGGGGGCTGGCCCCCACCGCCCGACCAGCCAAAAGCGAAGCGATATGAACCATTTTCTCGATATCCACAAAACTGATGCCACCGCGCTGCGGTCCATGATCGATCAGGCGGGCGCGATGAAACTGGCGCGTCTGGGCCGTCCCAAGGCCGCCCCTGACGACGAACAGCCGCTGAAAGACCGTATGGTCGCGCTGATCTTCGAAAAGCCCTCGACCCGGACGCGCGTGTCCTTTGACGTGGGTGTGCGCCAGATGGGTGGCCAGACCATGGTGCTGTCGGGCAAGGACATGCAGCTCGGTCACGGCGAAACCATTGCCGATACCGCCCGTGTGCTGTCGCGCTATGTCGACATGATCATGATCCGTACCTTCGATGAAACCATCCTGACCGAGATGGCCGAATATTCCGACGTGCCCGTCATCAACGGCCTGACCGACCGCACCCATCCCTGCCAGATCATGGCCGATGTTTTGACGTTCGAGGAGCACCGCGGCCCCATTGCGGGCAAGAAAGTGGTCTGGACCGGCGACGGCAACAATGTCTGCGCCTCCTTCCTGCACGCCGCCGGTCAGTTCGGCTTCGATCTGACCTTCTCCGGCCCGGCCCAGCTTGATCCGGAAGAAGAGTTCATGGGGTTTGCCCGCCAGAAGGGGTCCCGAGTCGTCATCGAACGGGACCCGCACAAAGCGGTCGAGGGCGCTGATCTGGTGGTGGCCGACACCTGGGTTTCGATGCATGACAGCCAATCCGCCAAGGAACGCCGCCACAACATGCTGCGCCCCTATCAGGTCAACGCGGAACTCATGTCACATGCCAAACCCGACGCGCTGTTCATGCACTGCCTGCCCGCGCATCGTGAGGAAGAAGCAACCTCCGAGGTCATGGACGGCCCGAACTCGGTCATCTTCGATGAGGCCGAAAACCGCCTGCACGCACAAAAGGCCGTAATGCGCTGGTGTCTGGGCGTTTAGGATCACCTTGCAGTTTCGAGAGGGCCATCAGGCTCTCTCATGACCCCCGGAGCATTCAATGCCTCACGTTACCCTGGAATTCTCCAAATCTCTGGACGACACCCATGATTTCCAGATGATTTGCGAGCAGTTGCATACCGTTCTCGCAAAACATGATGAAATCGACGCCTCAGCGCTCAAGATCCGCGCCGCGCCGATTGCCTATTCCTACATCGGAACGCAACCGCAGACCTTCGTGCATGCCACGCTGCTGTTGATGCGCGGACGGGATGAGGCCACACGGGCCGAGCTTAACGCCATCATTCTGGACGTTCTGGCCCAGACCATGCCCGAGGTCGGCAGCATCACCGTGCAGGATGTCGAGATGACCCGCGCCACCTATGCAAAGCGCCTGGCTGGTTGATGGCGCGGGTACTCTCCGGGTCCGTCAGCCGTGTATTGGCGCGTTGTTGATCGCGCTGAGGTCTTCCATGATGTCAAAGACATGATCCGAGGTCACTGCGACCCCGATGGCCTCAAGGCGTTTCAGGTGCATCGCCTTGTAGGTCTCCAGACTGGCGCGATCGCGAAACAGATAGGTCGATCCGAAATGGTTCGTGCCTTCTTCGACAGTCCAGATCTTCCAGACGACACCGGGTTCCTGGGCGATGCTTTCAGCCAGTTCCTTTGTTCCGGCCAGAAATTCTGCGGTTACGGGTCCGTCATAGGCCAGATGCAGATCCCAGATTTTCATCGTACTCATGGTCAAATGCTCCACGTTCAGGGGGGTAGGGGGTGTGGTCAGCGGTTCCTGCCAAGCTGCACAAAGCTCAGAATGGCAAGCAGCGCAAAGAAGATGGGGTCGGACCAGCCAAAGCCGGTGAACACCCCGGTCAGACAGGCATAAAGCGTGATGACAACGCCCAATATGTTGGTCCCCATCAGACCTTTCAGGATGTTCTGTGCTGTCTCGGTACCGGTTTCAGTGTTTCGAAACAGGAAGCTGATTAGGCCGATGCCACCCAGAAAGATCGCATTATGCTGCGACAGAAACACGGCATACCGATCGTTCAGTTGCAGTCCATAGTTGGGCCAAAGGATGGTTGGCGCAAAAAACAGCGCCAATGCGAAAAACATATAGATCACACCATGCGCGGTCAGGAAGGTTTTGTTGGTCATGTCTCGCCTTTCTGTGGTTGGGGCAGCTTTTTGCGAAGCTGGTTGAGCGTTCTGATCGTCTCGCGTCTGGTTTCGGTGCTCAGGCGTCCGAATATCTGTTCCAGCGCCTGATTGTGGACGGGCATGAACGCGGCCACTTTCTGTTTTCCGGCTTCTGTCAGGCGTAAAACGCGGGCGCGCTTGTCGGTTTCATCAACGGTCTTCTCCACCAGACCGGCCTGAATCAGGTTTTTGACGACAACATCCAGATTGCCGGATGTGGACAGCGTCAGGCGCAACAGGTCATTGATCGACAGCGCGCCTTTGGTGTTCAGGGTCTCCAGCGCATCCCACTGAGGTGCCGTCAGCCCCCCGGCGCGAAACACCGGCCCCATGGCACGCATGAACAACTGCTGGCTGCGCAACAGGGCCAATACCAGGGCCTGGTTTTCTCGGTCTTGGGTCTCGTGTGTCATGGCTGTCATTTATCCCTAGTTAGGGGTAATGTCAAGATGCACCACCACGCGCGAATGCCGCAAATATGCACGTCCCCCGTGCAGGGCTGCACTGACGCCGGGCCCGGGCCTGCATATATTTTGACTTAGAGAATGCAGACCTGCTTTGGATGATCAAAAAGGCCGAGGATACGAATGTGAGCTGGAACCCGTCCCACACCACCGACGCAGCTGAAAACGGCGCGCTGGAAACACTCATCATTCCCCGCGCCCGCGATCTGGGCGGGTTCGAGGTGCGCCGCGCGCTGCCCTCGGTCAAACGCCAACTGGTTGGCCCATTCATCTTCTTCGATCAGGTCGGCCCGGCAGAATTCGTCACCGAAGGTGGCATTGACGTGCGACCGCACCCGCATATCGGGCTGGGAACCGTCACTTACCTCTATCAGGGCGAATTCGAACATCGCGACAGCCTCGGCACTCACCAGATGATTTATCCCGGCGAGGTCAACTGGATGGTTGCAGGCCGTGGCGTGACCCATTCCGAGCGCACCAGCGAAGAAACGCGCGGCAAAGGCCACAAGCTGTTCGGCATTCAGACCTGGCTTGCCCTGCCCGAAGCGCAGGAGGATATGGCCCCCGAGTTCGAACACCACAAGCAAGGCGCGCTGCCCCATATCCAAGACAAGGGCGTCAGCGCACGGCTGATCCTCGGCAACGCTTATGGCGAAACCAGCCCCGTGACGATGCTGTCCGAGACCTTCTATCTGGATGTTCAGCTTGCCCCCGGCGCGTCCTTCCCGCTGCCCGACGACCACGAGGATCGCGGTGTCTATGTCACGCAAGGATCGATCGAGATTGCAGGCGACATGTTCGACGAAGGCCGCATGATGGTGTTCCGCCCCGGTGACAGGCTATCGGCCCGGGCAGGGGCGCAGGGTGCGCGGCTGATGCTGCTGGGCGGCGCCACTTTGAACAAGGATCGCTATATCTGGTGGAACTTCGTCTCATCCTCGAAAGAAAAGATCGAGACGGCGATTCATGAGTGGAAAAGCGCCGATTGGGTCAATGGCGCCTTCCGCCTTCCGACAGGGGATGACCGCGAATTTATCGCCATTTCAGAACAGTTTGAGCGTACAAAGCCCCGGCTGGCCCGCCCGCGCGCGGCGTCAGGGGCGGGTGGGCTTGTGTAACCGTCCGTTTGCGGTGATCCTTTCTGGTATACCAGAGGGGGTATCATGAAACTTGTCATCGCAGGCGCGGGCAGCATCGGCTGCTACTGCGGCGGTTTACTGGCCCGCTCAGGGCATGCGGTGACCTTGCTGGGTCGTGCCCGTGTACTGGACCCCATTCGCGAACATGGGCTGACGGTCACGGATTACGATGACCTCAATGCCCATGTTGCGGCGGAAACCCTGACACTCAGCACCGATCCTGCTTGCCTGGATCAGGCCGAACTGGTCATCGTCACCGTCAAATCCGGGGCGACGGCGGATATGGCCGGACATATCGCGGACGCCGCCTGTTGGGACGCACCCGTCCTGTCCTGGCAAAACGGGATCGAGAATGCGGCAACCCTGCGCAAGGCGCTGCCCGGTCGCGATGTGCGCGCGGGCATGGTCCCCTTCAACGTGGTCCCGAACGGCCCCGCCAGCTATCACCGGGCCACATCGGGCGAAATCGTCATCCAGAACGGCCCCGGCGATCTGGCCACCGCCCTCAGCAGCCCGGACCTGCCCGTTATCGCAACTGACCGGATCGAGGCGGTGCAATGGGGCAAGCTGGTGATCAACCTGAACAACGCGCTGAACGCACTGTCGGGCCTGCCGCTTGTGGATCAGCTGCTCAGCCGTGACTGGCGCAACCTCATGGCCGATCAGATGGCCGAGGCGCTGTTGGTTCTCAAGGCGGCCGGGCATCCGGTGGCCTCGACAACGCCGCTTCCGGCGTGGATGACGCCGCATATCCTGCGCCTGCCGACACCCTTGTTCAGCCGGATCGCAGCGCGGATGCTCACCATCGATCCTGCCGCCCGGACCTCGATGGCCTATGACCTGATGGCCGAGCGGCAAACGGAAATCGACAGCCTTCAGGGCCATATCATTCGGCTGGGGCATGAAACCGGGGTGCCCACCCCCCTTTGCACAAAAGTGTCAGACCTGATCAAGCACGCGCCCGATCATCCGCTGTCCCCGGAACAGATCAGGCTCTGATAGCAGTCGTCAGACGAATCTGGTCAATATCCAGAAAATCACGGCCGACATGGCGGCTGCGGCAGGCACGGTCACGACCCAGGCCGCAATGATCGTCATGAAATGCGACCGCCGCACCAGCTTGCGCCGCCGGTATTCTTCCGGGGCCAGCTTCTGCGCTGTCGCGTTTCGCCCATTGTTCTGTTTCCGCCTGCGATCCGACTGCCACTCACGATAGAACCCGACGCCGAAAATTGCGCCAACGGCGATATGCGTGGAACTGACCGGCAAGCCCAGCCAGCTGGCGACAATGACCGTGATCGCCGCTGACAACGCCACGCAAAACGCCCGCATCGGGTTCAGTTTGGTGATCTGACTGCCGACCATCCGGATCAGCTTGGGCCCGAACAGGAACAGGCCGAACGAAATCCCGAACGCGCCGATGATCATCACCCATAGCGGGATCGAAACCTTTTGGGCGAAATCCCCGAACTCCGCCGCGTGGACAATCGCCGCCAGGGGGCCGACCGCGTTGGCCACGTCATTGGCACCGTGGGCAAAGCTCAGAAACGCGGCCGATATCACCAATGGCAGGCCAAACAGGGTTTTCAGCGACCGGGTCCGGTTCTCCAGCCCCTCGGACTTGCGACGCACCCAGGGAACCGTCAGCGCCCAGACCAGCACACCGCTGCCCAGACCGATCAGCAGCGCCACCTCCAGTTCGATCTTCACGATCCGCTTCAGACCCTTGACCGACAGGTAGGTGGCGAACGCTGCCGCCATCACCGCCACAAGGATTGGCACCCAACGCCGCGCGGCGGCGATCTTGTCGTCCTGATACTGGATTTTGGTCTTGATCAGCGCCAGGAATGCCGCCGCAATCACGCCGCCTAGAACCGGGGATATCACCCAGCTGGCCGCAATCGCGCCCATCGTGCCCCAGCTCACCGCGCTCAAACCGGCAGCGGCAATCCCCGCGCCCATGACCCCGCCCACAACCGAATGTGTTGTCGACACCGGCGCACCGATCCAGGTCGCCAGATTGACCCACATGGCGGACGAGATCAGCGCCGCCATCATGGCCCAAATGAACACGTTACTGTTCTGCACCGAGGCCGGGTCGATGATCCCCTTCGAGATGGTCGAGACCACATCGCCCCCCGCAAGCAACGCGCCCGCGCTTTCGGCAACGGCGGCAATCACGATGGCACCGCCCATGGTCAGCGCGTTCGCACCCACCGCGGGACCCATGTTGTTGGCCACGTCATTGGCGCCGATATTGATTGCCATATAGGCCCCGAACGCGGCCGCAGCCACGACGATATAGGTGCCGTCGGCCCGTCCAAACAGCACCGCCGCCATCAATCCGGCAAGCACCATGAACGCCAGTGCAATTCCTGGCGCCAGCAGCGGGCGGGCGACATGAAGATTGGCAATTTCGACGCGTGAGATGCGTTGCAGGTCGGTGTCAAGCGCCTGCCAGCGCGGTTTTGAATTTGTGTCAGACATGGGCTTGGTCAAAGATTGGCAGATCGCCCGCAGCTAACGGTTTCCCGGTTCAGGGGCAAGCGCGCAGCCATCAAATTGTTGCGAAACGGCTACATCTGTCGCAGCAGCGCCTGCAACTCGGGCTCCTGCACCCGTTTGGCGGCTTCTGCCGGTGAAAACCACTGACGTTTGCGCTTGTCCACTTCGGGAAAATCATCGGCAAGTTCTCGCACGGAAACCCGGTAGACGCGGGTCAGGACCGACTGTGCCGATCCCCCCTTGAAGATCTTGTCATAGGTGAATTGGCCGATGGGCTCCTTGTCGACCGCTTCTGCACGCACGCCAGCCTCTTCCCACGCCTCCAGCAGGGCCGTCTCCAACCCGTCCAGACCATTGACAGGCCAGCCCTTCGGGATGATCCAGCGCCCGGTTTCGCGGCTGGTGATCAGCAGAACCTCGTCTTGATCCTCGTGCTTGCGCGTGCACAGGGCCGCAAACTGCACCCTTTGGGGACGCAGGAACAAGGGGCGTCCGACCTCTTCCCAGATATTTCGCAGCCAAGCACTCATGAGATGTTCTTCAAATCCTGTTTCTGTCTTCGAAACCTGTGTGACGTAACAACAATAATGCCAGACTTCAATGAAATGTCCGCTTATTTCTGATTATGACCGGATTTTCGGTCAATTTACTGTGATTTGTGAGATTTCGCGCAACAACCCCGAAAGCCCGAGCCGCTTGCCGGAAGCGACGCGGCAATGGGTCTAATCCCGCCTGCGTTTGGCCCTCAGCGTCGGGTCGGCCTGTGTCGGGTCTTCGGGCCAGGGGTGTTTGGGGTATTGCGCCCGCATATCCTTGCGCACATCCGCATAAGACCCGGCCCAGAACCCCGGCAGATCGCGGGTAAGCTGGATCGGGCGCTGCGCCGGCGACAGCAGCGTGATCTTCAGGGGCTGTCCGCCGACCACCGGATGCCGGGTCACGCCGAACAGCTCCTGCAACCGAACCGAGATTTCGGGGACCGCCGCGCCATAGTCGATCGGCACCTTGCGCCCCAGCGGTGTTTCAAACGATCCCGGCGCGCGGCGGTCCAGCTCCTGGGTCTGGGCCCAGTCCAACCGCGCGCGCAAGGCGGGCAGCGGGTCAAACCGTTTCCAGTCCTCTGCGCTTTTGACACCGGACAGCATCGGCAACAGCCAGTCGTCCAGCTCGGCCATAAGACCCTCGACCGAAAAGTCGGGCAGGTCTACCCCGTCGGCACGCACCAGTTCTACCCGCGCGGCCAGCCGTGCGGCGGCCCCGTCCAGCCGCAACCCCAGATCGCGCACCCCGTCCAGCATCGCGCGCGCCAAGGCGTCGTCCGGGACATCCTTCCAGATGCGGTCGTCCAGCGTGATCGCCCCGAACCGCTCCTGCTGCCGGGACACGACCCGCCGTTCGCGTTTCGACCAGGCGCAAACCTCGACCCAATCGATCTGATCGGCGAACAGTTCGCGGATCTCGCGTTCCGAAATCTGGGTGGCCATCCGCACCTTTGCCTCGCGCGGGTTGCCATCTGTGTCAGTGACAACCAGAAAAGGCGCAGCGGCCAGCGAATCGCCGCTGTCCAGCACGACACCCTTACCCCCCGACAACACATAACGCGGCGCATCGCCCTTGCGCCGCTGTCCGATACGGTCGGGATAGGCGAGGGCGGCCATGGCAGCAGCGCTCAGATCATCCGTCTTGCTTCCGGCCTGTTTCCTCAACCGCTTGGCCTCGGCATTGATCCGATCCACGGCCCCCAAGTTCACCTGCCAGACCCGGTTGCGCTGAAAGGTGCGCACATCCCGCAGTGCCTCTTGCCGCAAGGCGATATCCACCGGCGCGCCGCGCAGGGGGTCGCGCTCGGCCATCAAGGCGGCCAAAGGCGCGGCACTCGGTCCGGCCCGCACCAGCATATGCCCCAGCCGGGGATGCAACGGCAGCGCCGCCAGCGCCCGCCCGTGTTCGGTGATCCGCCCCTTGCCGTCCAGCGCGCCCAGCATCGCCAGAAGGGCGCGCGCCTCGGCCATCGCGCCTTCGGGTGGCGGGGTCAGAAAGGCCAGATCAGCGGCATCCGCGCCCCACAGCGCCAGCTCCAGCGCCAGCCCGGTCAAATCGGCGGCTTCGATCTCGGCAGGCGGGTACGCGGCCAGCGCGCCATCCTCCCCCTTTGACCACAGCCGGTAACACAGCCCCTCGGCCACACGGCCCGCACGACCTGCGCGTTGCGTGGCCTCGGCCCGTGTTACCCGCTCGGTCACCAGCCGGGACATGCCCGAGCCCGGATCGAACCGCGCCCGCCGCGCTTGCCCCATATCCACCACCACCCGGATATCGGGGATCGTCAGCGAGGTTTCGGCAATCGACGTCGCCAGCACCACCTTGCGTCCGGTCTCAACCGGGGCAATCGCCGCGCGCTGGGCCGCAAAGGGCATGGCCCCGAACAGCGGGCGCACCGTGCAATTGGCGGGCAGGCGTCCGGTCAAGGCTGCCTCAGCCCGCCGGATTTCACCCTCACCGGGCAGAAACACCAAGATCCCGCCACCGGTGGAGCGGGTCTCGCGCTCGGCCTCAACGACCAGATCGACCAATGCATCCAGCCGCCGCGCCTGTGGCCCCAACGGCCGATCCAGCCAGCGCATCTCGACGGGATAACTCCGCCCTTCCGACGTAACCAGCGGCGCGGCCATCAGGTGCCCCACCGGGTCCGCGTCCAATGTGGCCGACATGGCCAGCAGAATCAGATCGTCCCGCAACGCGCCCGTGACCTCAAGGCACAGCGCCAAGCCCAGATCCGCGTTGAGTGAGCGTTCGTGGAATTCATCAAAGATCACCGCCCCGATGCCCGGCAGGTCAGGGTCCGATTGCAGCATCCGGGTCAGAATGCCCTCGGTCACCACCTCGATCCTTGTGTCTTTTGACACTTTCGCGTCGCCCCGCACGC
Organism: Ruegeria sp. N7; assembly: GCF_056531345.1. Taxonomy (NCBI): domain Bacteria; kingdom Pseudomonadati; phylum Pseudomonadota; class Alphaproteobacteria; order Rhodobacterales; family Roseobacteraceae; genus Ruegeria; species Ruegeria sp. N7. The sequence continues at coordinate 84,217 of NZ_JBQFLR010000008.1, forward strand.
GATAGCCAACACTCTGGCCTGCGCGCTCTCCCAGTGTCTCTGCCATCCGCTCTGCCGCGGCCCGCGCCGCCAGCCGCCGGGGCTCCAGCATCACGATCCTGCCGCCGCACAAACCCGCCTCCAGCATCGCCAGCGGAACCCGCGTGGTCTTGCCCGCACCAGGCGGCGCTTGCAGCACGGCCCGCCCCTGCGCGCGCAGGGTGTCCAGCAGGCCGGGTATGGCATCGTCTATGGGCAGGCGTAGGGTCATCCGGCCCTTATCCGCGATCCCGCGGGTGGCGTCCAGTTTCCGCGCTCAAATCGGCAAATCGCCCCGCACGAAATGACGCAGGCTGCGCGATCTTCGCACTTCCTGCCGCCTCCGGTCTGGACAAACGCCCCCCAAGCACGGCAACTGTTCCTGCCTCTAGGAACGGACGAGAATGCAGACAGACAGCCTGAGCGACAGAATTCTGAAGGGCGAGCGCCGGGCGCTGGCGCGTGCGATCACCCTTGTTGAAAGCAACCGCGCCGATCACCGGGCACAGGCCAGCGACCTTCTGGCACAGCTTGCCGGTTCGGGGCGTCAGGCGCTGCGTATCGGTCTGTCAGGCACGCCCGGTGTGGGCAAGTCCACCTTCATCGAAAGCTTTGGCATGATGCTGACCGGGCAGGGGCTGCGGGTCGCGGTTCTGGCGGTCGATCCCAGCTCGGCTCGGTCGGGCGGCTCGATCCTGGGCGACAAGACCCGGATGGAACGCCTGAGCCGCGAGCAGAACGCCTTCATCCGGCCCTCTCCCAGCCAGAGCCACCTTGGCGGCGTCGCCCGCCGCACCCGCGAGGCTATCGCCCTGTGCGAGGCCGCAGGCTATGACGTGGTGCTGATCGAAACCGTGGGCGTGGGACAGTCGGAAACGGTGGTGTCCGAACTGTCTGACCTGTTTCTGCTGCTGCTGGCCCCGGCGGGCGGGGACGAGTTGCAGGGTGTCAAACGCGGCATCATGGAAATGGCCGACATCATTTTGGTCAACAAGGCCGATGGCGACCTGAAAGCGACCGCCACCCGCACCTGCGCGGATTATGCCGGCGCCCTGCGGCTGCTGCGCAAACGCCCGCAGGACCCCGAAGGTTTCCCCAAGGCGATGACCGTTTCCGCTGTCGAAGAACACGGGCTGGAACAGGCCTGGGACGAAATGCAAACCCTGACCCAATGGCGCCGCGACACCGGTATCTGGGAGGCAAACCGCGCCGCCCAGGCCCGCTACTGGTTCGATCAGGAGGTCCGCCACGCCCTTCTCGCCCGCCTCGACACACCGCAGGCCCGCGCCGAGATGGAGCGCCTGAACGACGAAGTCTCGCAAGGGCGACTCAGCCCGGCGGTCGCTGCCGGTCAGCTTCTGGACACGCTCGGCTGAAGGGCCGTCATGGCCGTTTCACCTTTTGCCAAATACTCTTGCCAACGGCATGGCCCATCCGGGCCATTCCTGCATGGCAGGCAAATTGAAAGATTTCGCGCAGCCCGTCTTGACCCCCCGCGCGATTCCCACTACACGCATCCAACCAGTTTTCGGGCGCGACTTCGGGTTGCGCCCCTTGTGATTTGGCCGCGGGTATCCAGCCCGGCCTCCAGAAACAAAGGAAGAAACCATGTCGCGCCGTTGCGAACTGACCGGAAAAGGCCCGATGACTGGCAACAATGTCAGCCACGCCAAAAACAGAACTCGTCGTCGTTTTCTGCCGAACCTGAATGACGTTACCCTGCAGTCCGAAACTCTGGGCCGTGGTGTCAAGCTGCGCATCTCGGCGGCTGCGCTGCGTTCGGTTGACCACCGCGGTGGTCTGGACGCGTTCCTGGCTAAAGCCAAGGATGATGAGCTGTCGGCAAACGCTCTGAAAGTGAAGAAAGAAATCGCCAAGGCGCAAGCTTCGGCCTAAGGTCTTTCAACCAACAGAATTTCAGGCCCTGCACCCTCTCGGTGCGGGGCCTTTTCTGTTGGGCCAGCCCCTTTCGGCCCCCATTGTTCTCAATCTGGAACTAATTTTTCGCCATTGGTGAACTTCTTCACATACAGGTTTCCGAATCTGACCTAACGTCACTGTCATTCATCAGGCGGGGGCCACATTATGACGTTAAAAAGTTTTTATCTTTTCCTGTTTCTGGCCGCGGTATTCCGCAAGGCGATTGCAACCTGCACGCGGATGCAGCGCTGGGTGAACCGGTCCCATACCAGCTTCACGGCAGACACGGTAAAAAGACCCGGACTGGATTACTGAAAAACAGCTTCAAGCGCGACCCTTTGGCGCTTGAAGCTTTTCCCGCTGCTGACCTATAGCTGGGTCAGGATGAGACCTGTTGTTACCAGATTTCTGCCTTATGCGCTGTCCCTGCTGCTGGTTCTGACCGGGCAGGGGCTGGCCATGTCGCGCGGCATGGACAAGGCCGTGGGTCAGATGGTGCTGTGTACGGGCACCGGACCGGTCGTCGTCTATATTGACGAAAACGGGCAACCCACTGCACCGCCGCATTTTTGCCCGGACTATGCAATATCCCTGCTGGGGGCCGTGGCTGTCGCGCAACCAGCACTGCCAGCCGCGCCGGAACGGGCGCAGCCAGCTCCGCTGCGGCATCTGGGCAACCAGATCGCCCTGCCGGTTCCCGCAACCCCGGCCCGCGCGCCTCCTGTCAGCGTTTGAAAACCACCCTTTTCAAACCTTTATACAGGAGAGGCACGATGTCCCTCAAAACCACTCTGCTTGCAACTCTGGCCGCCGTGTCGCTGGCCATCCCCGCCTTTGCCGAAGGCCCCATCAAGGTTGACGACGCCTATGCCCGGTCCTCGGGCAAGACCGCCATCGCCGGTGCCGCGTTCATGATGATCCACAATCAGGGCGACGCCGATGACCGGCTGATCGGTGCAACCTCGGACGCGGCAGCGCGTGTGGAATTGCACACCCACAAGGTCGATGAAAACGGCGTGGCCAAGATGGTGCATGTCGAAGAAGGCTTTGCAATTCCGGCCGGTGAAACCCACATGCTGAAACGCGGCGGCGACCATGTGATGTTCATGGGTCTGACGGCCCCGTTCGAACAGGACGCCATGGTGCCGGTCACGCTGATCTTTGAAAAGGCAGGCGAGGTCGAGATCGAGATTCCCGTCGATCTGGAGCGTCAGGACAAAGGCGGCCACGGATCACATTCGAACTAGGGCAACGCCTGTCTTCGGGCTGCGCTGCAGCCCTCATCCAAGCGTCAGGCCGGGCTTTGCCCGGCCTGTTTTCCATGCGGCTGCGGATAGTGCTACTTGTTGATGGTTTTCATACCGACGCGGTCGCCCGCCTGCCGGAACCGCGAGGCCAGCCAGAACATCACAGCGGCCATGGCCAGCGCCGAGAATGCGATACCCCATCCCAGCGCAACCAGCGCCACCGCTGGCCAGATCATCAGGACAAGCCCGATCACAAGCGCGACAAATCCCGAGACCCGCATGGAACCGCGTTGCGGGTCATTTGGATGCATCTGCCCGGCAGCCGCCAGGGATCCGATCCCGATGATCAGCGCCCATGCGCCCAACAGGAAAAACGCCAGTTTCACCGTGCCTTCCGGCCAGATCAGCAGGACAAGCCCGATCAGAAGCGCGCCGATCGCAGCACCTCCCAGCACCCCGCGACGGCCAACACCCAAAAGCGTCAGCCCACCGTCGAGGATCAGCAATACACCGACCAGCCGCAGCAGCAGCGCGATGCTGCCCGATGGCCAGAACAGGGCCGCGATGCCCACAAGCCCGGCCAGCACCCCGCGCAGCAGAAAAGTCCACCACAGGCTGGACAGCTGTTCCCCCAGCATGTCACGCCCGGCCATGCTGCTGTCATCCAGGATTTCACCGGTGCGGGGGTCTTGATCAGTCATGGCACATCCTCCAGTCGCTATTGCAGATAGTGTACACAAATTAAGCCAGCGTTGTCTGTAGCTTAAGAATTTCCCGCAAGAAGCTGCCCGACCCATCGCGGAACCGTTTCGGATGCCCTGCCGACAATGCGCTCGTCAAAGCCCGACGGCCCGGGCTTCGGCTCCAGATTGATCTCGACCGTCCGCGCACCCGCCGCCTGCGCCTCGTGGACAAAGGCCGCCGCCGGATAGACCTGACCCGAGGTGCCGATGGCGGCAAAGATCGACGCGCTGGCAAGGTGGTCGTAGATGTCGTCCATGTAATAAGGCATCTCGCCGAACCAGACCACATCGGGCCGGGCGGTGGGTTGGCCGCAGGCGGGGCAGGGCTCTGCAACGGCCATCTCGGGCGGTGCCGGCCAGCGATGATCACACCCGGAACACAAGGCACCCGCCAATGTGCCATGCATGTGGATGACACCCGTCGCACCGCCCGCTTCATGCAGGCTGTCGACGTTCTGGGTCACGATCACGACCTCTGCGGGCCAGCCCTGCTGCAATCGGGCCAGCGCCATGTGGGCCGCGTTGGGCTGCACAGCGGCGGCCTGAACGCGGCGCGCATTGTAAAACCCCTGCACCAAGGCGGGATCGCGGGCAAAGCCCTCGGGCGTGGCCACATCCTCGATCCGGTGCTGCGCCCACAGCCCGCCTTCGTCGCGGAAGGTGCTCAGCCCGCTTTCAGCCGAAATCCCGGCCCCGGTCAGAATGACGATCTTTCCCATATCCCCTCCGCGCGTTACACCTTGGCCATGACACACCGTATCCTCTTTGTCTGCCTGGGCAATATCTGCCGCTCTCCCGCGGCCGAAGGCGTCTTTCGCGCCCGCGCACCGCATCATGCAACCGACAGTGCCGGAACCATGGGCTGGCACGCGGGCAATCCGCCCTATGGCCCGATGCAGAAGGCTGCAAACCGCAGAGGCATTGACCTCGGCGACCTGCGCGCGCGCCAGTTCACCGTCGCGGATTTCGACCGGTTCGACCTGATCATCGGCATGGATGACCAAAACATCGCCGATATCGAAGACCTGCGCCCACCGGGCAACGGCACACCGGTTCGCCTGCTAACGGATTTCGCCCCTCAGACCGGTGCCGATCACGTACCCGATCCGTATTACACGCGGGATTTCGACGGTGCGCTGGACCTGATCGAGGCAGCGGTTGACGGGCTTTCTGCCCATCTGGACACCTAGCCGCCGGTCACCCGCAACTGGCCGCTCAGCCAGGGCAGCTTGGCAAGCGCCGGGTCCACGATCTGGTTCTGCATCAGACGCCGGGTCATGCCCGCAACCTCCTGCGGGACCTGATCGGACCACTCGGTGCGCGCCAGCAGCGATATGTTGCGCGAGAAATCCCCGAACGGGGCAGGGTGCGCCTCCAGCCCCTCATGGAACCGCGCCGCGCGCATGAAGCCCAGCGGCGTGGTGATCGCCCAGCCCAAACCCCGCGCCACCATGGCCATCAGCGCCATGTGCGAGCCGATCTCGAACCGTTCCTCGAACACCTGCGACCGGCGCGCCAGATGCGCCTCGATCTGGCGGCTGATCAGCTGTTCGCGGGCATAGCGCAGAAACGGCAGCCGCTCCTGCACGGCCTCGACGCCCCCCGATCCCTGCGGTGCCACCAGAATGAACGGATCGTGGACCAGCGGGTATTCGACCACCCCCTCCAGCACTTCGCCGCTATGGGCGGTGACCGCCATATGCAGGCGCTGCTCGGCCAGGGCTTCGAACAGATCAAGGCTCGACAGGGTGATCAGCTTGAATTTCGACCGGGTCAGGCTGTCGGCCAGCAAGGTGGCCAGCCGCGGCGTCAGATCATTGTCGAAATCATCGATCAGCCCGATCGACAGCGTGGTCAGATGCCCCAGATCCATGACCGACAGCTCGCTCTGGGCCATGTGCAGCTCGGACAGAACCGCCTCGGCCCGCGCAAGGAAACTGCGCCCCGCCTGCGTCAGCCGCATCGGCCGCCGCCCGTGATCGACCAATTCGGTCCCCAGCGCGTTTTCCAGATTGCGCAATTGCTGCGAAACGGATGGCTGGCTGAGCCCCGTGATCTCGGCAGCCTGTGCCACCGATCCCGTCCGCGCCAAAGCCTCGAACACTTCAAGGCCCCGCAGGGTCAGCCCTTTCATTACCATGCAATACACCTTTCGCTGCGCCTTTCTGGGGCGCAGCGTGGATCAGGTCAAGCATTCTGAACGGGTTAGCTGCAGATCGCCTGCGCCATCTGGCCAAAGTTCTGGTACCGATCCCACAGCGCATCATCGCGCGCGGATTTCGACATCTTCAGCACCTGCGCCTGATGGGGGTCCTTGAACCATTTCGCCACGGTCTTCTGATCACTGCGCGTCAACGCCTGATCCGCCACGCGCTGAATGCAGCTGCACCGGTCCCGCGTCGCGGCCGAGCGGTCCGACGCCATGCACGCCTGCCTGATCTGCGCCGCATCCGCGACCTGAGCCACCGCCGTCAGCGATGCCGCACAAAATGCGATAATGAGGAACTGTTTCATACTCGAGCCTCGTTTTTGCCTGCCCGGACGGGTCTTATGCCCCTCTCGGTCTGCGGCGGAGTATGAATCAAACGGGGGGTGGGATCAATTGTTTTGACAGTCAATTCAAGCGGTGCTGAATTGACGAGGATAAAAACAACGCACTAAAATACTTCGGAAGTTAATATGAGCAGTCAATTCAAGGGATAGGATGGTGATTTCTATCAAATCTTTTTTTATGTCAGTGCTACTTTGTTTGTCTCCGATAGCGGCCTTGTCGGATACGTCTTTTTTGCAAGGCGAGGATGCGCCGGAATTCAAGGAGGCGGTTAAGGCCTGGTTGGACGGTGATGATTTGGCAGCATTGCAAAGTTTCTCTGAACAGGCGCAACAGGGGAACGCAGCGGCTCAAATATTACTATCGAGCATTGCAAGCCAGAGTAGTTTTCACGCGCATGTAACTTCTGAAATGGATCGCAAGGACCGCATTGCTCTGTTACGAAAACCCGGTGGCCTATCGGGCAAGTCATGGCTCACAGAGGCACAAAACTCTGAACCATTGGCCCTTGCTTTACTGCAAGTGGCCAAATTCGAAGATAAAGCGCCCGCTATCGCAGCGCTAGTCGAACTTGGTGAGCCAATAACAGCAATGTTTGCCGCGCAATCCATGCTTTACGATGGAAGAGGGGCTGATTTGGTTGAGGTTTTGCAAGGCCTGGATCGCAAATTGCCTGAAGAAGCTGGCATATTCTTGTACTGGGCGTCGTACCTGCAGTCACATAGTTCGGATGGTCCAAATTATGGAGGTTCGGCATCGCTGGCCTGGCTTAATACTGGAGATGATCGCTTCAAAGCGGCTGAGTTAGCTTGGGGCATATTCACTCCAAGAGAATTGATAAATGACACCGACATCAGAGAGGCAGCGGCTGAATTGAGCGCGGAGGTAGTAGCTTGGACCCCCATTCGTAACTTTTGTAGTGACTACTGTGCGGAAGAGGTTCCCGATTGCACCGTCACTGCTGCTGCGTTGCTCGCCTCACCTTATTCTCCAAGAAGCCCGCTACAGAGCTTGATCGCCAATGAAGACTATTGGTCGAGTGATCGCATTGAAGGCGACGTTGCGCGTTCAATTCTTGACATCCGGGATGTGGAGTTTGCTTCAGAGTATACGTACAATCAGTGCTTTACATCCAACATGCAGGCCCTTCAGCGAGCGCATTGGCCTTGAAACGGTATTTCGCCGCAATGCAAGTTTATCTCCTGCATCAAGTTTGGTGCTAAGTACAATCCTTGAAGCGATTTGTATGCGATTGGCAATGAAGTTGTATTGGTCGCGGCAGATCATCTTGAACCATTGACCACAGCCCATTTCCGACGCATATCCCCACTCCATGACAGACCTCGCTCATATCCGCAATTTCTCCATCGTCGCGCATATCGACCATGGCAAATCCACCCTTGCTGACCGGCTCATCCAGGAGACCGGGACAGTGCAGGATCGTGACATGAAGGAACAGCTGCTCGACAGCATGGATATCGAACGCGAGCGTGGCATCACCATCAAGGCCAACACGGTTCGCATCGACTATACCGCCGATAATGGCGAGACATATGTTCTGAACCTGATCGACACCCCCGGCCACGTGGATTTCGCCTACGAGGTCAGCCGGTCGATGCGCGCGGTCGAGGGCTCGCTGCTGGTCGTGGACAGCACCCAGGGGGTCGAGGCGCAGACGCTGGCCAATGTCTATCAGGCCATCGACGCGGATCATGAGATCGTGCCGGTCCTCAACAAGATCGACCTGCCCGCCTCCGATTGTGACCGCGTGGCCGAACAGATCGAGGACGTGATCGGCATCGACGCAAGCGACGCCATCCGGGTCAGTGCCAAGACCGGGCAGGGCATCCACGAGACGCTGGAAGCGATCGTGCACAAATTGCCCGCGCCGCAGGGCACTCTGGACGCGCCGCTCAAGGCGATGCTGGTGGATTCGTGGTACGACGCCTATCTGGGCGTCATCGTTCTGGTCCGCATCATGGACGGCACGCTGAAAAAGGGGATGCGGGTCAAGTTCATGTCGAACGGCACCTTGCACCATGTCGACCGCGTCGGCGTCTTCCGCCCGCAAATGCAGATGATCGACAGCCTCGGCCCGGGTGAGATCGGGTTTCTCACCGCCTCGATCAAGCAGGTCCGCGACACCCGCGTCGGCGACACCATCACCAATGACCGCAATGGCACCGAAGTCGCCCTGCCGGGCTTCAAACCCGCGCAGCCGGTGGTGTTCTGTGGCCTCTTCCCGGTGGACTCGGCCGAATTCGAAGACCTGCGCGACGCGATCGAGAAGCTCGCGCTGAACGACGCCTCATTCTCGTATGAGATGGAAACTTCGGCCGCGCTTGGCTTTGGCTTCCGCTGCGGCTTCCTTGGCCTGCTGCACCTCGAGGTCATCCGCGACCGGATCGAGCGTGAATACGATATCGACCTCATCACCACCGCGCCCAGCGTGATCTATCACGTCTACATGAAAGACGGCGCGATGATCGAGCTGCACAACCCCGCCGACATGCCCGACCTGTCCAAGGTCGACCACCTTGAGGAACCGCGCATCAAGGCGACCATTCTGGTGCCCGACGAATATCTGGGCGACGTGCTGAAACTCTGCCAGGACCGCCGCGGCATCCAGATGGACCTGACCTATGCGGGCCAGCGCGCCATGGTCGTCTATGACCTGCCCCTGAACGAGGTCGTCTTTGACTTCTACGACCGCCTGAAATCGGTGACCAAGGGCTACGCCAGCTTCGACTACCAGATGACCGGCTACCGTCAGGACGCGCTGGTCAAGATGTCGATCCTTGTGAATGACGAACCGGTCGATGCGCTGTCGACCATGGTTCACCGCGACCGGGCCGAGATGCGGGGCCGCGCGATGTGCGAAAAGCTCAAGGACCTGATCCCGCGCCACATGTTCAAAATCCCGATCCAGGCCGCCATCGGAGGCAAGGTCATCGCCCGCGAGACCCTGTCCGCCCTGCGCAAGGACGTGACCGCCAAATGCTACGGCGGCGACGCCACCCGGAAACGCAAACTGCTGGACAAGCAGAAGGCGGGGAAAAAGAAGATGCGCCAGTTCGGGAAAGTTGATATCCCGCAGGAGGCGTTTATTTCAGCACTTAAAATGGACAGCTAAGGCTGTCCATTTTAAGTGACGGTGGGCGAAAGCAGTTGGCGCAGCCAACCGGCGTGCCCACACGGTGGGTTGGGAGAGCGGATGGACAGCTAACGCTGTCCTTCTGAGCAGTGTCGTCGCATTAAGGTGGGTTTCTAAGTTCTCTTTCTTGGTAAAAAGTGCATCTTTACAGATGCTTAACCCTTTGAGCGTATGACATTGCACTTGAAGTTTTTGACAAGTCAGGATGTGCTGGTAATAAGTCTATTGAAAAACGTACGGCCCCTAATGCGCCTGCCGCTATTACAAGCGGTTCTAAGTTTAGTTTGGCTTGCAGTGCCGCTGCGGAAAGCAAACTTGCTATTGCCGTTCCGTCAAGAGTAAATCTTAGCTGTGCGGTATTACAGATACGTCGTCCCCAACATTCGGAGGACACACTCTCATATTCACTCAGGGCATTTTTCAGTCGATCCAGATTGTGTTTTGATTGATTAACTATTGTTTCAATCGGATCTGTAGCAACTTCCTCAAGCACTTCCCAAAAAGCCTGATACTCCTCGTTTCGTTTTTCTTTAAAATGAAAGATGTCTTCCAAAGAAGCATTTTGGGGAGCGATAGATAACCCATCAATAAAATCGCAAACCACCGTGTGCTGAGTACCTCGAAAGCAGTCAGTGAATTCAGAAGGAAGAACTACCTTGGGATTGCCTAAGTTGTCCTGTCTTGGGAATTGATTGCACATGTCGATAGCAGCATCGGATAGTGTTAAACTTGCGTCGGCGTAATGACCAAAAGCTGCAACCCTTTGGACTAAAAAATGCTGATCTGCTTCGTTTTGGAACTCTACTAATCTTCGCTCGGGGCCTGAGCCTATTCTTACAAAAGCAGGTGGATAGCGTTCTTTAATTGTGGCTATGCCATCAAAAAAAGAAAGCGCGGGGCGGAGATCAATGTGTGACCTAAATGTGCCCGTATCTTTGATCAGATGGTCCGGTTTCCCTGTGGGAATCAGTGCAAGCACTCTTTTTTGCATATTTTTTAGACACAGTATTTAAAAAAAGTATTTGTTTGGGCTCCTTCTGAATGGAAGCAGCATACAGAGATAGTATTATGGCTCTTGTGCATACCTCAACCCCCCTACCGCACCGCCGGGCCGCGTCATGCTGAAAGCATGCCTCCGGCATGACCCGCCCGTCGAACCGAAGGTTCGCCTTTGGCGAAACAAACCAAAGGTTTGCCTCCGGCAAAACGGGCGGAGCGTTTGCGCCCCTCTTCGGTTCCATCGGCCACCCGTAGGGCGGGGTTGGTTTGGCGGTTGTATCTGCGCTTGCGCCGTTGGGGCTTTGGCCGTTCGCCACCCTCGGGTCTGCGGGTCAACCGCCGAAATCACACCTCACCCGCGCGGCACCAGATGCAACCATTGCATCGGAAAACCGCGACCTTCGGACAGGATCGGCCATTTGAAATCATCCCCCAACCGGATGATCTCATCCATTTCGGACGTGTCGCGCACGCTTCCGTCCACATAGGCGACATCAAAATACCCGGCGCAGAACGCTTCGATCGCTTTCAGTTTCGCGTCGCCATCCTCCACCATCTGGGGGTGCAGTTCGATCAGAAACTCCGATCTGCGGAAATGCGTCAGAAAATCTTCGGTCAACAGGCGGAATTCGACACCCTCGATATCGATCAGAAAGAAGATGTCCGCCGGGTCGGGGGCCACGCTTGCGATATTTGCAACCGTGTCCGTCAGCGCATCCCCAAACACCGTCACACGGTCGCCCACGCCGTTATGCTCCGCTGTTTCCCGGATCACATCCCGGCCTTTTGCCGAAACCTCAAAGCACACGCTTTTTTCGAACTGCCCGGCGGCCACCAGCCCGACGCCCCAAAAGCCGTCCGCCGCGCCGATATCCACCAGCACCAGCTTGTCCGAGCTGCTCAGCACCTTCAGGTTCTGCTGCTCATACAGGCCAAAGATTTTCGTGGCCGTATCCGAATGCCCGCCCCAGAATGCGTTTTCGACAAAGCGAAACCCCTTCATCGGCCCGCACAGCACCTGTCCGCGGCTTTGTTCCAGCACGAACAGTGAAAACTCGTTGCGGAACTTGCGCACAACGCTCTTGAACTCTCGATGTTGTCGTTTTGGAAATCGCATGTTCTGTCTGGGGCTTTTCAAGTTGGATCGGACGCCCCGGATGAGGGCAGTTATTTGAAATCCCTGTTTAAGTTGTGGCGCGCGGTGTTGGAAGGAAAAACGCGATGCGCAATACCGGGCAGGGGTGGGGTTTTCTTCTTGCCCACCTTTCCCGCGCATAAACCCTTGATGAAGTTTCCTTCAGACAGGTTGCAACCGCCGCGCGCGCATCCAATCTCAGTCACAGGCCAGCACGGCCCGCACCCCAAAGAAGGGTGCCGATCATCAGATCAGAGAATTCCGTAGCCTGCGCACTGGGACTGTTTTCGACCCCGTTCCGGCCCGTCAGGTGAACCGAAGCGTTTCCGGCCCGGTCGGGTTGTTAAGGGGTATGAGCCGCCGTTGCTCACGGATTGCGGCGGAGGGGGTGTTGGTACCACCGCCGGGCCGGAACGCTTCTCAGAAACGGAACCAGCGTCTCCAGAGTGAGGAGACAGGCCGGGCGGCCAGTTCACCGCCTGCGACAGGATCCAGACCGCCCCGCGCAAGAATGCGGCGTTCCTCGGCGCGGGTCATCTGGATCTCGCGGACCTTCAGCGCGGCCTCGCGCGCGGTGACATAGCGGCCGTCCGGTCCCGGTTCCATGCCGGGGATGTTGCGCCCCTTCGACCACATCCCCCGCAGCCCCGACAGCGGGTGTTTCCATCCGATCTCCTCATCATCCTGCAACTGCCAGATCCGGTTGGCCTCGGTCATCGAGACCAGCGCGGCCAGCGGCTTGCCGTGCCGGGTCAAGATGATCACCTCACGCGGGTCCTGGGCGCGGGTGATCAGCGGTCCCAGATGGGCGCGGGCATAGGAAATGGTGCAGCGCATCGGCGAATCTCCGTCTGTACGATTCGTAAGATTGGGGGTCCGAGCGTTGTACAAATCGCACAATTTCGGCCTAACGGTCCGCACGGAGCGTTTTGCACCCGCAGCATCGCCCGGATTTCGGGGGTCAGGATTATGTCCGGATTTTTCCGCCCTCAACCCTTCGCGGGATGGGCATTTCTCAGGTTATCCACAAAATTCTCCCGCCGGATATCAACATCTTATCCCCGTCTAATTTTCATGCTGCAGTGCTATTTTCTTGTCGGATGCAGGGCGTGGTGCAACAGTCATCTCACCGCACAGGGTCTTCGGAACCGGGGCGGGACGCAAAGGCCAAGGGGGTCTGAGCAGAGAAGGGCGGATCTTAGGATTTGCGTTTAGCTGCAATGGCTTACCGGTAGGTGATCAGCCGGAAATGGGTCGTAGACCCAGGTCGGGTGGCCATCTTCTCAGACGGCCTATGCATGCCGCGATGAACCTTAGGGGACAAAGCGGCGGCTACAGTCTCTCAGGGGGCTGGGGCGACTGGATCGGAGTGCTCCTCGGGGTACGTCGACCCGGTAAGGCGTCAGGGCGTATCCGAAAGGGTACATGCAAAGACCGCGTCTGCGCACCTGACGCCTTTTCCTTTGCCGAAATTCGGTTTCATACAGGCTACCACTCACCCCTGCCGAACGGGAACGGGGCTCTTCTGCGTGCGCGAAAGAGCCCCGATTTAGTGTCAGATATGCAATGCCGCGTCTATGCACCTGTAGGGCTAGACTACTGCGTATGGGCGCACTCTTCAACCATATATTGCGTTAATGTCCGGGTTGCCCGCAAGATAAGCGCGTCTTACAGGCTTTCCTGCACGTCCGAAGCTGCGTTCTGGATTGCATCCCCGGCCTTTTCGATATCTTTGCCCGCGCCTTTGGCGGTTTCGCAGGCGGTCAGTGCAAACAGGCTCAGGCCAATCAGAATTACGCGGATCATGTGTGTCTCCTCAGTGCTCGATACGGATTCGGTAGCACCTTTCTCGACACCAAGCCAGAGCTAGCCTTTGTCCTCACCGCAGAACAGCTCGTACACCACTTCAAGCATCCGGCGCGGGCGGTCATCGGCCAACCGGTAGAAGATGGTTTTGCCCTCTCTGCGCGGTATCACAAGCCCCTCCAGACGCAGGCGGGAAAGCTGTTGCGAAACAGCGGCTTGTCTGGCGGACAACAGCTCTTCCAACTCGGTAACAGATTTCTCACCGGACACCAGGTGACACAGGATCATCAGTCGGCCTTCGTGACTGATTGCCTTGAGGAAGTTGGACGCGCGTGTCGCATTATCGACCATACGATCCAGGTCGTGTTGCGACATGTCCTGAGACAGCTGTGGAAGTGCCATCGAATGTGTTCCTTGTGAACCCGTTGACCGGGCGTAGTTTCCGTGACGTAAAGCTCGTCGCCTGCGAGCCACTTCAGTACATGTTTCGATCAATTATTGCTATATGTATGAATCAAAAAACCGTGATGAAAAAAGGGGAACCCGCAGCCGTTTTCCCCGCAGCCCCTTTAGCGGGGCGCAATCATGGATAGGGTGCTGCTGCGGGACAGCGGCAGGTGTGACAATCTTATTGACGGCGATCCACATTCATTCCGCGTTCTCACCGACACCCCCTTGCAGCCCCCCGGAGCCAACACTAAGACTCAGGTAACACTTGTTGGGATAATGTCCCGATCCACAGCAAAACAGGCAGGTTACGAATGTTCGATCCCGTAGATACCTACATGAATACGCTTGTTCCCATGGTCGTTGAACAGACCAGCCGGGGCGAGCGCGCGTATGATATTTTCTCCCGCCTGCTGAAAGAGCGGATCATCTTCATCAACGGCCCGATTCACGATGGCATGAGCCATCTGATTGTGGCGCAGCTGCTGCACCTTGAGGCGGAAAACCCCAACAAGGAAATCTCGATCTACATCAACTCGCCCGGTGGCGTGGTGACCAGCGGTTTGTCGATTTACGATACAATGCAGTATATCAAGCCGAAATGTTCCACGTTGGTGATCGGTCAGGCGGCCTCGATGGGATCGGTTCTGCTGGCCGGCGGCGAGAAAGGGATGCGCTTTTCGCTGCCCAACAGCCGGATCATGGTGCACCAGCCCAGCGGCGGATATCAGGGTCAGGCCAGCGATATCATGATCCACGCAGCCGAGACGCAAAAGCTCAAGGATCGCCTTTATGATATCTATGTGCGTCATACCGGGCAGACAAAAAAGGCGGTTGAAAAAGCGCTGGACCGTGACAATTTCATGAGCCCGGAAGAGGCCAAGGAATGGGGTCACATCGACGAGATCGTGGAAAACCGCGCAAAAATGGACGCGGATGAGGTCTGAGTTTCGGAGCCTGCACCACCAGTGCAGGAACCATTTTGAGATTGTAGCGGCCAAAGCGCTGGCCTAAGCTGCACGAACAGGCGAAACGCATCCCCGCCGGGGGTGCTGGGATGAGGCCCGAAAGGTAGATCATGGCGACGAATTCAGGCGGTGACGGGAAAAACACGCTCTACTGCAGCTTCTGCGGCAAAAGCCAGCATGAGGTGCGCAAGCTGATCGCAGGCCCGACCGTTTTCATCTGTGATGAATGTGTCGAACTTTGCATGGACATCATCCGTGAAGAGACCAAGGCCAGCGGGCTGAAATCTTCGGACGGCGTTCCGACGCCCAAGGATATCTGCGAGGTGCTGGACGATTATGTGATCGGTCAAGCCACCGCAAAACGCGTCCTGTCGGTCGCGGTCCACAACCACTACAAACGTCTGAACCACGCCCAGAAAGCGGGCAATGATATCGAACTGGCGAAATCCAATATTCTGCTGATCGGCCCCACCGGCTGTGGCAAGACATTGCTTGCGCAAACGCTGGCCCGGATACTGGATGTTCCCTTTACCATGGCCGATGCCACCACGCTGACCGAAGCCGGTTACGTGGGCGAGGATGTTGAAAACATCATTCTCAAGCTGTTGCAGGCCAGCGAATACAATGTCGAACGCGCGCAGCGCGGCATCGTCTATATCGACGAAGTCGACAAGATCACCCGCAAATCCGAGAATCCGTCGATCACGCGCGACGTGTCCGGTGAAGGTGTACAGCAAGCGCTGCTGAAACTGATGGAAGGCACCGTGGCTAGCGTTCCGCCGCAGGGCGGCCGCAAACACCCGCAGCAGGAATTCCTGCAGGTGGACACCACGAACATCCTGTTCATCTGTGGCGGCGCTTTTGCGGGTCTGGACAGGATCATTGCGCAACGCGGCAAGGGCTCGGCCATGGGTTTTGGCGCCGATGTGCGTGACAATGACGAGCGCGGCGTGGGCGAGATCTTCAAGGATCTGGAACCTGAAGATCTGCTGAAATTTGGCCTGATCCCCGAATTCGTCGGTCGTCTGCCGGTTCTGGCAACGCTGGAGGATTTGGACGAGGAAGCACTGGTCACCATCCTGACCAAGCCGAAGAACGCCCTGGTCAAGCAATACCAGCGCCTGTTCGAGTTGGAAGATGTTGAGTTGGGCTTTACCGATGACGCGCTGAAGGCGATTGCCAAGAAAGCCATCGAGCGCAAAACCGGTGCGCGCGGCCTGCGGTCAATTCTCGAGGATATCCTGCTGGACACCATGTTCGAACTGCCGGGCATGAAAAATGTCAGCGAAGTTGTGGTGAACGAAGAGGCGGTGATGTCCGACGCGCAGCCGCTGTTCATCTATGCCGATGCGGCCAAGGAATCGGCCTCGGCGGGTTGAGGCCGGTCATTTCGCGGCGGCGGGACTTCAGTTGAACAGGTTCAGGGGGCTCTGCCCCCGCTGCCCTTCGGGCATCTCCCCCGGGATATTTATAGCCAGATGAAGCTGGGGATCCGTCGCTCGTACGCGAAGGCATGCGCAATCAGGCAGCGGGAGCTTAAGCAAGTTTTCGAACAACAAAGGTGACGGGTTATGACAGTGAAGCGCATTTCTTCGGGCGGTGAGTTTGAGGCGAAAGTCGGCTATTGCCGTGCAGTGGTTGCGGGCGGCTGGGTTCATGTCGCCGGGACCGTCGGGCAGGGCGAGGGCGTGGTGGCGCAATGCCGGTCTGCGCTGGATGTCATCGGCAAGGCACTGGCTGAGGCGGGCGCGGGTTTTGAAGATGTGGTTCGGGTCACCTACATGTTGCCGGACCGCAATGAGTTCGCGCAGTGCTGGCCGGTTCTGGCCGAGACGTTTGGCGCCAATCCACCGGCTGCGACGATGATCGAATGCGGTTTGATTGATCCGAAGTACCGGATCGAGATCGAAGTGACCGCCATCCTGCCGCAGTAACACTGGAAGCCCAAGGGGCACTGGACCTTGGCGAGCCTTTGGTCCATACCTTCTCTCGACCGAAATGCCGGAGGCAGCCGATGGGAATCCTGAACAGTCTTTTACGAGCCGTGACCTGGTGGAACGGGTCAACACTGAACACGCAGCTTTATACGGCGCGCAAGGGTGTGAAAGTGGGCGAAGACAATGAAGGCAATGTGTTTTATCGCACCGCCGACGACAGCAGGCGCTGGGTGATTTTCAATGGCGAGGCCGAAGCCAGCCGGGTTGACCCCGAATGGCACGGCTGGTTGCACCGCACCTGGGACGAACCCCCGACCGACAAACCACTGCCGCACAAAGCCTGGGAAAAACCGCATCAGGAGAACCTGACAGGTACGGCGCTGGCCTATGCGCCTGCCGGGTCGCTGCGGCGGGCCAAGCCGGTTGAGCGCAGGGATTACGAGGCCTGGAGCCCGGAATAAACGAGGCGAAGATGTCGACCCATAACTGGACCGAAGTTCTTGTCGGAGGCGTCGTTTTGGCCGGTGCCATCGCGTTTGGCGTTTATGCCAGCCAATCAACCGGCCTGTCGCAAGGTGCTGCGGGCTATGAGCTGGGCGCCTCGTTCCGGTCGCTGGAAGGGGTCGGCGTTGGCACGGATGTCCGTCTTGCCGGGGTGAAAATCGGCACCGTTACCGGGGTCAAGCTGAACCCGGATACCTATCGTGCCGACACGACTTTCTCTGTTGCCGAAGGCGTGCTTGTGCCCGATGACAGCGCCATCGTGATCTCGTCCGAAGGGCTGTTGGGTGGAAACTTTGTCGAAGTTATGCCAGGCGGTTCACCCTTCTTTTTTGAACCTGGCGATGAGATTCAGGATACCCAGGGTGCGGTCAGCCTGATCTCGCTGCTGGTCAAGTTCGTAGCCGGAGATGGCAGCGAATGATGCGCGCCGCCCTGTTTGCCCTGTTGCTGGCTGCAACCGGTGCCGCCGCGCAGCAGAAAGTCAACTCTGGCCCCGGCGCCATGCTGCGGGGGCTCGACAAAGTCAGTGGCCAGACGGTTGATATCGAATTGCAGACAGGTCAAACCGAAGCTGTGTTCGGGCTGGATGTGGCGCTGGGGGATTGCCGGTATCCGGTGGATAACCCGACAGGCGATGCCTTCGCCTATCTGACCATTTGGGAAACGGGCAAAGCGGATCAGCTGTTTGACGGTTGGATGATCGCGACTTCTCCGGCGCTGAATGCGCTGGATCACGCGCGGTATGACGTTTGGGTCATCCGTTGTATCACGCCTTCTGCGGACTGAGTGATCGGCGCAGCAAAATAGGCGCTCTGGTTCAGGGCTTCTTCCAGTTCTTTCTTGTAAGCCCCACGCGGGATTTCGATCGCCCCAAGGGATGCCAGATGCGCGGTCAGGAACTGCGTGTCAAACAGGTGAAAGCCGGTTTGCCGCAACCGGTCCACAAGATAGGCGAGCGCGATTTTCGAGGCATCCGTGCGGCGCGAAAACATGCTTTCGCCAAAGAACGCGGCCCCCAGCGTCACGCCATAAACGCCGCCCACCAGCGCCGCTCCGTCCCAGACTTCCAGTGAATGCGCATGACCCGATTGGTGCAGCTGGCGATAAAGGGCGTGCAGTTCCGCGTTGATCCAGGTGTCGGACCGGTCAGCGCACCCATCAACAACGCCGGAGAAATCCCGATTGATTGAAATCTCGAACCCGCAGTTCCGGATGCGGCGCGCAAGGCTGCGCGAAATGTGGAACCCGTCCAGCGGAAATATCCCGCGAAACTTGGGATCAACCCAGAACAGTTCAGGATCGTCGCGGTGTTCGGCCATCGGGAAAATACCGATGGAATACCCGTGCAGCAGCAGTTCTGGGGTCAGGCTCATGCCGTTGATAGGGCGACCAGAGGGCGCGGGCCCTCTGGCACTTGGCCCTTATTTTTCCATGTTCTCCGCAAGCCAGCGCTCCAGCCAGTGGATGTTGTACTCGCCGCTGTGCAGATCGGGCTCCTGCAACAGGGCGTGGAACAGGGGCACGGTGGTGTCGATACCGTCGACGATCAACTCTCCCAGCGCGCGTTGAAGACGCGCCAGCGCCTCGGCCCGGTCGCGGCCCTGCACGATCAGCTTGCCAATCAGCGAGTCGTAATAGGGCGGGATCGAATAGCCGTCATAAAGCGCCGAATCCATCCGCACGCCCAGACCGCCCGGCGCGTGATAGGCCGTGATCTTGCCGGGGCAGGGCGAAAAATTCGGTAGCTTTTCTGCGTTGATCCGAACCTCGATGGCGTGACCGTTGATCTTCAGATCGTCCTGACCGAATGACATCGGTTCACCCGCTGCGACCAAAATTTGCTCGCGCACCAGATCGACGCCGAAAATTCCTTCGGTGACAGGGTGTTCCACCTGCAGGCGGGTGTTCATTTCGATGAAATAGAACTCGCCCTTTTCATACAGGAACTCGATGGTGCCTGCGCCGATATAGTTGATCTTGGCCACCGCGTCGGCGCAGATCTTGCCGATCCGGGCGCGCTCTTCGGCGGTAATGCAGGGGCCGGGGGCCTCTTCAAAGACCTTCTGGTGACGGCGCTGCAACGAACAATCGCGCTCGCCCAGATGCACCGCATTGCCCTTGCCGTCGCCAAAGACCTGAATCTCGATATGGCGCGGCGTGGTCAGATATTTCTCGATATAGACCTCGTCATTGCCAAAGGCGGCCTTGCCTTCGGCGCGTGCGGTCATGAAGGCGCTTTCCATCTCGTTCGCGTTCATCGCGACTTTCATGCCGCGCCCACCGCCGCCAGCCGTGGCCTTGATGATGACGGGATAGCCGAATTCCTCACCGATGCGCTTGGCGTCGGCCAGCGTGGGAACGCCACCGTCCGAACCGGGAACGCAAGGCACACCCAGCGCCTTCATCGTGTCCTTGGCGGTGATCTTGTCGCCCATGACGCGGATATGTTCCGCGGTGGGGCCGATGAACGTGATGCCATGATCTTCGACGATCTGCACGAACTCGGCGTTTTCGGACAAAAAGCCATAGCCGGGATGGATCGCCTGCGCGCCGGTGATCTCACAGGCCGAAATGATCGCGGGCACCGACAGATAGCTTTGCGGGCTGGGCGGGGGGCCGATGCAGACCGATTCGTCCGCCATGCGCACATGCATCGCGTCGCTGTCGGCGGTGGAGTGGACGGCAACCGTTTTTATCCCCATCTCGCGCGCGGCGCGGATGACGCGCAGGGCGATCTCGCCTCGGTTGGCAATCAGGATCTTGTCGAACATGGGCCCGCCTTACTCGATGATGACCAGAGGAGTGCCGAACTCAACAGCGTCGCCATCGCCCACCAGCACGCGCTTGACGGTGCCCGATTTGGGGGCGTGGATGTGGTTCATGGTCTTCATCGCTTCGACGATCAGCAGCGTGTCGCCTTCAGACACTGTCGCGCCGACGGAAATGAACGCGGGCGCGCCGGGTTCCGGCTGCATATAGACCGTGCCCACCATGGGCGAGGTGACAGCGCCCGGATGGCTGGCCGGATCTTCGGCAGCAGCAGGGGCCGCCGCGGGGGCCGCAGCCGGTGCCGCAGCAGGGGCGGGCGCTGCCGCAGGAACAGCCATCTGAACCGGAGCGGCCACGGTCTGTGTCATACGGCTGACGCGCACGTTCAGGCTGTCTTCTTCGCCATATTCGCGTTTGACCTGCAACTCGGTCAGATCGTTTTCGCGCAGCAACTCGGCCAGAGCCTTGATGAATGCCACATCCGCTTCGTGTTTGGTGTCTGTCATGAGTATCCTCGACGGTTCCCCTTTGGCCCGTCTGTTTCTTGCGGGCTCTGATCAAATTACGCAGGGTTATAGGCTAAGCGGCGGTGCATGAAAAGCGCCGACTCGCACCATCTGGCATGCGTTTCACGCGTAATTTAAGGGGTCGAACGCGTCACAGGGGCATCCCCGATAATTTGGCGACCAGTTCAGACAGCTTTCGTGCGCCGAATTTTTCAAGCAAACGGGCGCGGTAAGCCTCGATTGTGCGGTAACTCAGGCCCAGCTCTGCTCCGATTTCCTTGGCCGACAGGCCGCGGCAGGACAGGATGGCCACTTCGCGTTCACGGATGGTCAGCTCAACCAGCGGTCGTTCCTCGGATATGTCGGAAAAGCTCCAGATACCGTGGCGGAACGGGTCGTCGGGCGTCAGCGACCGGCCCCGGGCGCGGCACCAGAACAGATCCCCGCTACGGCGGCGCATGACGCGCTCATCCGTGTAATATCCGGTGCCGCGCATCACTTGCAGGCTGCGTTCGCCGATCCTCTCCCAATCGGCGACCGAAGGGTAAAGGTGCAACAGCGGCATGTTGCGATAGTCGTTTTCTTCTCCGCCAAAGGTGCGGGCAAATTGCAGGTTACAGCGCCGGATGATCCTGTTTTCCAGCTCAACAAGCCCGATCGGCGCATATTCAAAGGCGGGGTCGCTCATGCGTGTATGGTGCCGGGAAAGCGCGCGGAAATGAAGGGGGATGCGGTGTCTTGCGCCAGATTGACGCCCGAAACGGATGCTTTGGTTTGCGTCAGATTGTGAAAGTTGTAAATGCCAGCTGAAAAGAAATGATTAACCTATAGAAACAGATACTATAATCAGAAAACGATCGTGAAATTCGACGGGTCTGAATTCAGGGAAAGTAAACATGCGCGACACGTTGACAGGCAGCCGCATTCGCGAAAGACGGCAAATTGCCGGGCTGCGGCAGGCGGAACTGGCGCGGCAGGCCGGAATATCGGCGTCTTATCTGAACCTGATCGAACACAATCGCCGCAGGATCGGGGGCAAATTGCTGGTCGATATCGCGGCGGCGCTGGGCGTTGAACCTTCGGTTCTGACACAGGGGATCGAGGCAACTCTGGTTTCCGCCCTGCGCGAGGCGGCCGAGGATGCGGTCGGACAGAAAGCCGAGGTTGACGGGCTCGAGGAATTCGCCGGGCGTTTTCCCGGCTGGGCCGGTGTTCTGGCGCAAATGCATCGCCGTGTCGTGTCTTTGGAGCGGAACGTCGAAACCCTGTCCGACCGCCTTACGCACGACCCGCAACTGGCCGCGTCGATGCACGAGGTTCTGTCAACCGCCGCCGCGATACGCTCGACCGCCGCGATCCTTGCGGATACCCAAGATATCGAGGCCGAATGGCGCGAGCGTTTTCACAAGAACCTGCATCAGGATGCCGAACGGCTGGCGGGCAGCTCCAAGGCACTGGTGACCTTCCTCGACGAAAGCGACTCGGCGGTTGATCCACGTGCCGTTCCCCTGGAAGAGGTCGAAGCCTTCTTTGAAGCCCGCGCCTACACGATTTCCGAACTGGAAGACGGTGGCGATGTGGATGCGGTTGACCTGAGCGGGCTCAATACCTCGGCGGCGCGCACCGTTGCGCGCGAAGTTCTCAGAATCTATCGCTCAGACGCGCAGGCCCTGCCACCGGATGCTGTCAAAGCGGTTGTTCAGAAGGGTGAACCGGACCCAATTGAATTGGCGCAGCGGCTGTCTGTCGACATTGCGACTGTCCTCCGGCGGCTGGCTTTTCTGCCGGATGGCATCCTGTCACAACCGGTTGGCATGGTGCTGTGCGACGCGTCCGGAAGCATCCTGTTTCTCAAGCCGATTCAGGGGTTTACTTTGCCTCGACACGGGGATGTCTGCCCGCTCTGGCCGCTGTTCACGGCCCTCAGTCGTCCGCTTGTGCCGGTGCGCAAGCAGGTCGTCCTGACCGGCAGGTCCTCGGCCGTGTTCGAATGCGTCGCTTATGCCTGGCCGCATGCGGTGTCGGGATACGATCAGGACCCGGCCTATCGCTCGGTCATGGTGGTGCGCCCGGTCAGGGACCCGTCAGACGAGGTGCCGGTCACTCAGGTCGGGCCAAATTGCCGTGTCTGCCCAAACCGCGATTGCAAAGCCCGGCGCGAGCCGTCGATTTTGAGCGAAGGTTTTTGACACGTTCATGACAGACCGCTTAATCTGGCGGGAACCGGTCTCGGGATGGAAGACCGGTTATGGGAGGGACTGAACATATGAGCCGAAAGGTTCTGCTGATTGAGGACGAACCGAACATCGCCGAGGCTATCCGGTTCCTGCTGTCGCGCGAGGGATGGCAGGTCGAAACGCATGGCGACGGAACGGATGCGGTTCAGGTGATCCAGGGGGCGCAGCCCGATCTGGTCATTCTGGATGTCATGCTGCCGGGCAAGAACGGCATGGATATCCTGCGGGAACTCAGAAAAATGGAGGAACTGGCAGGCTTGCCGGTTCTGATGCTGACCGCACGGGGTCAGTCGCGCGACCGGGAAATGGCCGAAAACGCAGGCGTCAGCCGCTTCATGACCAAACCGTTTTCCAATGCCGAAGTTCTGACAGCGGTGCGTGATCTTCACGCGCAGGCGACGCGCATATGATGTCCGGCGAGGGCAACAAGACCAAACCACCGGGCGCACGCCCCTCGCTTTTTCTGGAACGTCAAAGCTATCGCCGTCACAGGTTGACGGATGCCGCCCGGATTTTGCCCTTTCTGGGTGCGGCGCTGCTGGCCCTTCCGTTGCTGTGGCCGGACCCGTCCGGCGGGGATGCGGCGGTGCCCTTGTCCTCGGCGATGTATTACATATTCCTCTGCTGGGGCGCGCTGATCCTGGCCGGGTTTGTCTTTGGGCTGGCCGCCCGCCGCATGGCCGCGCGCGAGGGATCGGACACGGGCGCTGAGTGATGGCCACCATAAACGTTCTGATTCTGGTTTGCCTTGCCTATGTCGTTTTCCTGTTCGCAGTGGCCTTCGCCGCGGATCGCATGGCTGCGGCCGGGCGCGGCAAATGGTTGCGTTCACCCGTGATCTACACGCTGTCCCTGTCGATCTATTGCACCGCCTGGACATTTTATGGCGCGGTGGGCAACGCCGCGCGGTCGGGGCTGGAATTTGTCACCATCTACCTCGGTCCGACGCTGGTGATGGTCGGCTGGTGGTGGGGGCTGCGCAAGCTGGTGCGCGTCGGGCGCAGCCAGCGGGTCACCTCGATCGCCGACCTGCTGTCGTCCCGGTATGGCAAGTCGAATACGCTGGCGGTCTGCGTGACCATTCTGGCGGTGCTCGGCGGCACGCCCTATATCGCTCTGCAACTGCAATCGATTACCCTGTCATTCTCGATCTTTGCCGAGGCTGACCCGTCAGGCCTCTATCGCGAAGGGTCCAGCGTGTTCTGGGTCGCGGCTGGACTGGCCGTGTTTGCCATCCTGTTCGGCACCCGCAATCTGGACGTGAACGAACGTCATCACGGTGTGGTCACGGCCATCGCAGTCGAGGCCGTTGTCAAACTGTTTGCTCTGATCGCCGTGGGCGTTTTCGTGGTGTGGGGGATCGCGGGCGGCATTGGCCCGATGATGGACCGGATCGATGCCTCGGAAATCGGCCAGTGGAACGTCGATGCCGGGCGTTGGACGACGTTCATCTTTCTGTCGGCCGCCGCCTTTATCTGCCTGCCCCGGATGTTTCAGGTGATGGTGGTGGAAAACGATGACGAAGGCCATCTCAGAACCGCTGCCTGGGCTTTCCCGCTCTACCTGCTGTTCATGAGCCTGTTTGTCGTGCCCATAGCCGTGGTCGGTCTGGACCTGCTGCCTCAGGGCGCCAACCCCGATCTGTTCGTGCTGACCGTGCCGCTGTCCCAAGGCAATGACTGGCTGGCAATGCTGTCCTTCATCGGCGGGTTTTCCTCGGCAACCTCGATGGTCATCGTCAGTGCGATGGCCCTGTCGACAATGGTGTCGAACCATGTGGTCATGCCCATCTGGCTGAACACGCAGGAAGGCACCGGCTCGGTGTCGGGCGATGTGCGCAACATTGTCCTGATGGCACGCCGAGTTTCCATTGCCGCCATCATCGCGCTGGGCTTTTTCTACTACCGGCTGTCCGGGGGCGGTGCCGCGCTGGCCTCGATCGGGTTGATCGCCTTTGCCGGTATCTCGCAGATCCTGCCAGCGCTGGTCGGGGGGCTGTTCTGGCGCAGGGCAACCCGGACCGGGGCGCTGGTCGGGCTGACCGTTGGCTTTGTGCTGTGGATATACACCCTGCTGCTGCCGGGAATGGGCGGCGCGTGGATGCCCGAAACCGTGCTGCAAAACGGCTTGTTCGGCCTTGGCTGGCTGCGCCCTCATGCCCTGTTCGGGATCGAGGGGATCGATCCGATGGTGCATACGGTGATGTGGTCCTTGTCCCTGAACACGCTTGCTTTCTGCGTCGCGTCCCTGCTCAGCTTTCCTAGCCCGTTGGAGCGGTTGCAGGGGGCGCAGTTCGTCAACGTCTTTGATCACTCGGTCGCGCCGCGCGGGTGGTCCGGGTCGGTGGCGCAAAGCGAAGACCTGATGATCATGACGCAGCGCATTCTGGGCACCGGCCCCACGCAGGAATTCTTTCAGGCCGAGGCGCAAAAACAGGGTGGCCGTTCGCACCTGCCGGAACCGACGCCGGGCTTTCTCAACCGTCTGGAACGCGAGCTCAGCGGCTCGGTCGGCGCGGCCATGGCCCATGCGATGATCGGCCAGATCGTGGGCGGATCGTCGGTCTCGGTCGAGGATCTGCTGGCCGTGGCAGACGAATCCGCGCAGCTGCTGGAATATTCCGGCCAGCTCGAGGAAAAGTCCTCCGAACTCAGCCGAACCGCACGCCAGCTGCGCGAAGCCAACGCGAAGCTCACCCAGATTTCCGAACAGAAGGACAGCTTCCTGAGTCAGGTCAGTCATGAATTGCGCACGCCGATGACCTCGATCCGGGCGTTTTCGGAAATCATGCGCGACACCGATGGCCTCAGCCGCCAGGAGCAGACCCGCTATGCCGCGATCATTCATGACGAAGCCTTGCGCCTGACCCGGCTGCTCGATGATCTGCTGGATCTGAGCGTGCTTGAAAACGGGCAGGTCAGCCTTAATCTCAGCGATGACAGCCTGCGCTCGGTTCTGGACCGCGCCGTGCCCAGCGCTCTGGCCGGGGCGGACCGAAAGATCACCGTCCGCCGGACCCGCGCGGCCGAACGTATCTTTCTGCATACGGATCTGGATCGGTTGGGACAGGTGTTCATCAACCTGATCTCGAACGCGCAGAAATACTGCGATGCGGACGATCCGGTGCTGGTCATCTCTGCCCATGATGTCGGTGGGCGGGTCATCGTCGACTTCATCGACAATGGCAGCGGCATCCCACCGGGTGCGCGCTCGATGGTGTTTGAAAAATTTGCCCGCGTGGGTGGTGACAAGGCTGGCGGAGCGGGGCTTGGTCTGGCCATCTGCCGCGAAATCATGCAGCGGCTGGGGGGTGAGATTACCTATCTGCCGGGGCAAGGCGGCGCGGCCTTCCGGATCAGCCTGCCACAGGCCTATCAGCAGGCGGCGCAGTGACGCGGCCATAAAGAACTTGGTAACGCCCGCGGGTGTAAACCGGTTGCCAGGTGCTGGAACAATTGGTGATCGGGCGTCATGTCACAAGATGTCAATGCCGCGTTGGCGCGCAAACTGTCCGTCGGGAAAAAGGATCTGGGGGATCGCCCACGCTCGGTTCTGCGGGCGCTGCGCCTTGGGTTCGCACGGGCGGCGGGCGACCGGCTGAACCTGCCGCTGGCGGTTATCGGGGCAAAGCAATCCAACCAGTCGCAGGAGGTGCCGGGGGACGCGGCGGGGCAGGATTGGCTGCTGCTGGTGTTTGACGGCCCCGAAGGTCGCGCCGCGGCCTGTCTCAACCCGAATGTGGTCTCGGCCATTGTTCAGGCCCAGACCATTGGTCAGGTCCTGTCCGGTGACCCCGGCGCACGCACGTTCACGGATACGGACGCCGCCATCGTGGCTCCCTTGATCGAAGCCGCGTTGACCGGTTCCGCCGCTTTGTTCGACGCCTCAAGCGATCAGATTTGCCTTGCAGGGCTGGAATTTACCTCGCGCGCCAAGGATTTGCGCACCCTGTCACTGGCGATGACGGAAGAGGCGTACCGCATTTTCGAACTGACCGTCGATCTGGCGAACGGAGAGCAGCAGGGTCGCATCTCGGTCTTTCTGCCGGAACTTCCTGCCGTCCCGGACGTGGCCGAAGATGCCGGGGAAAAGGCTGACCTGCGTATGGATCAGTGTTCAGGCGTGATGCGGGCGGAACTGACCGCCGCGCTGTGCCGCATGTCGCTGCCGCTGTCCGACCTGTCCGGAATGCGGATCGGGGACATTCTGCCGTTGCGCGGGGCGCGTCTGGACCGGACCGAGGTTCTGACGATTGACCGGACACGCGCCGGTATCGGTCGCCTTGGGCAATGCGGTGGTCTCCGGGCCGTGCGGCTGAATGAAGCCGCTGCATTGCCGGCCCTGACCGGCGCTGACGCGCAGGACTTCATCGCCAGCAAAAGTGGAACACCACCGCAAGATCACCCGGTTGAACCGGCTGTGCATGATGCGCACGCCCAGACCGTCCCGGCCGGGGTGTCAGATCTGACAGATAGCGATCTGATCGTGAACGATTCAGAACGGATGGTCGCTGAAATCACGCAGCTCGCGGGGCTGGCGCCCCCGGAGTCCGCCAGCTAGGTTAAGGGGCACCTAGCCGCCATTGCCGCGGATCTGGTCCAGCATGGGGCGCAGATTGTCCAGCTGATACCCGGCTTTGCCAGTCGCACTCAGGATTTCGTCCGTGCTCATGTGGTCGCACTGGCCCAGGGCCCAGACAACCGAACACCGCGTGCCCGAGGCGCAATAGGCCAGAACAGGACCTCTGCCGTTTTCCGCCATGTCGCGCTGCCGCTTCACGTTCTCAGGTGTCATCGTCTGGTGGGTCAGCTCCAGCACCTCATATTCCATACCGGCGGCCCGCACCGCTTCGCCGATCGCATCGGATTGCATGGCCGGGGGAACTTCGGCATTGGGCCGGTTGCAGATCACCTTGGCAAAGCCAGCCTCGGCGATGGCCGGAACATCCTCGACCGTGATCTGCGGCGAGACAGCATAGCGGGGGGTAATCTGACGAATCTCCATGCCAATTCCTTAGGCCGCGTTTGCCGCCCTGTCCAGCTGCGCGCCCAGCGGTGGTGCCACGAACATCCCAGCCGCCATTGCAACCAGAAAGACCAGCCCGCCCAGCCCGCCATAGCTCAGCGAGGCCATTGCCGGTCCGGGGCACAGCCCGGCCAATCCCCAGCCCATCCCGAACAGAACCGAACCCACGATCAGCCTGCGATCAACCTCGGGCTTGGCAGGGGGTGGAAAGGCTCCGCCGGTCAGGGCGTTTTGGCGACCTGTAGTCATCCGCCATGCCACAAGCATCGGCAGAATGGCACCGGCCATCACAAAGGCCAGCGTCGGGTCCCAGTTGCCAAACACATCCAGCCAGCCTTGAACTTTTGTGGTGTCTGTCATGCCCGAAATCAGCAACCCGGCGCCGAACAGTGACCCGGCAATCAACGCAATGATAAGACGCATCAGATCACTCCCATCACATGACGCAGCAGCACAAGGGTGACGCCCCCGGCAAGGATATAGAAAACGGTGGCCACGATGCCGCGCAGCGAGAACCGAGAGATCCCGCACACCCCGTGCCCCGAGGTACAGCCATTGGCAATCCGTGTACCGATACCGACCAGCAGACCGGCCAGAATGACAACGCCCAGATTGCTGGTAAGATGCGTCTGGGCCTCGGGCGCGATCAACGGGTGCAGAAGAACGGGCATTCCGACAAGCCCCGCAATAAAGGCCAGCTTTTCAGCCATGCTCCCCTTGGCGCTGCCGTCGACAAGGCCGCCCAGAATGCCGCTTGCGCCCATGATCCGGCCATTGCCCAGCAAGTAGACCGCCCCGGCCAGACCGATCACCAGACCGCCGCACAGCCCCCAGATCCACTCAATATTCATGTGGGAATTCCCTTTGTGATTTGTTGTGCCCGCGTCACAGCTTGTTGACCGGCAGTTTCAGGAAAACATCGCCCTGTTCATCCGCCGGGGGCATCTGACCGGCCCGCATGTTGACCTGCAAAGACGGCAGGATCAGGCGCGGCATGGCCAGCGTGGCGTCCCGCGCGTCGCGCATTTCCACGAAGTCTTCGATGCTGCGCCCCTGTCCGATATGGACGTTCAGCGCCTTCTGCTCACCCACCGTCGTCTCCCACGCGTATTCGTCGCGGCCCGGAGCCTTGTAATCATGCCCGACATAGATGCGGGTATTGTCCGGCAGCGACAGTATCTTCTGGATCGACTGGAACAGCGTGGCCGACGATCCTCCGGGAAAATCGCAGCGCGCCGTGCCGAAATCGGGCATGAACAGCGTGTCACCCACAAATGCGGCATCGCCAATCACGTAGGTCATGCAG
Organism: Ruegeria sp. N7; assembly: GCF_056531345.1. Taxonomy (NCBI): domain Bacteria; kingdom Pseudomonadati; phylum Pseudomonadota; class Alphaproteobacteria; order Rhodobacterales; family Roseobacteraceae; genus Ruegeria; species Ruegeria sp. N7. Next base: position 113,489 of record NZ_JBQFLR010000008.1, read on the forward strand.
GCCGGTGTATGGCCGGGGGTGTGCAGCACGTCGCCCCGCATCTGGCCGATGTGAAAGCTGTCGCCTTCCTTGAACAGAGCGTCAAACTGGCTGCCATCGCGCTGAAACTCGGTTCCTTCGTTGAAAACCTTGCCAAACGTGTCCTGCACGGTAACGATCTGGTCGCCAATCCCGATCTTGCCGCCCAGCTCCTGTTGCAGATAGGGGGCCGCCGACAGGTGGTCGGCATGGACATGGCTTTCCAGAATCCACTCGACCTTAAGGTCCTGCGCGCGCACAAAATCGATGATCTTGTCCGCCGAGGTTGTCGACGTCCGCCCCGAGGCATGGTCGAAATCCAGTACGCTGTCGATGATGGCACAGGCCCGTCCCTGAGGTTCATGAACCACGTAGGAAACCGTAAAGGTCTGCTCGTCAAAAAACGCTTTCACTTTCGGTGTCATGATCTTCTCCGTTTCGGTCTCGCATATCATATATGTGAATTGGAATGTGATGCAATATCGAACCTGAATTTGATGCCGGTCAAAGCAACCGCTGTAATTCTGGCTTAATCTTTAACCTATCCGCGTCAGATTGCCGAAACTTCGACCATGGCAGGCAATTTCCCGCACAAGGCTACGATATTATCTGCGGGTCGTAATCCCGTTACGTATATTGGGGATACTGGCGCCACTTGGGAGGATAGTTATGACACCGACTGGTCTTTATTCCGAAGCCGAGCAGCTTGAACGTAAGCTTGTGAACGCGGGTCTGGAAACGCGTTTGGCGCTTCAGCCGAGTGTGAGTAAGATTGTTGACCGGATGCGGCAGCAGGGGATGGAGGTGCCTTCGCGCCTGCGTCGTCTGGATGCGGCCTTGTGCGAAGATGCGATTGAAGCGCAGTTTGATAACTTGCCGGTGTGAACCGGATGGTCATCCAAGGGAAATCCCGAGGATGACCAGCATCAATCCAAGCACCGACAGAAACAGCGAGGCCAGGTTCCAGGGCAAGACCCCCTGAACCACCGCGCGCAGCTCGTCATCCGACAGACCGGCCTTGCGCGCCCGCATCACGCGAAGAATGCACCAGACCAGACCGGCAAGCCCGGCCACAGACAGGGCTGCACCGCCCCAGGTGATGAATTCAAACATGGTTCCCCGCATATCCTCGTGACCTGATCACGCGCTTAACGGATCGGTTGGGGTCATACAAGTGCGCCAGCCCATTGGGTGCTTGCGACCCGGGCGGCAGCACTGTATCCGGCATTCCACACCAGGGTTTCAGCCTCTGGGACAGGCGTGTTTCGAAGGTGCCCCCGATGATCGGGCCACCGCCGTTCACCGCCAGCGGCAGGCTGACCTCTTCTGGTTGCAGGTCCATAACCGGGAACAAAAAAGATGAGCATGTCTGAAGAAGCAGAAGCAAATTACAAGGTCACCGCGGGCGAGCTGCGCCAGTTTGTGGAACGTATCGAGCGCCTGGAGATGGAAAAGAAAGACATCGCCGACCAGATCAAAGAGGTCTACGCCGAAAGCAAGTCGCGCGGCTATGACGTAAAGGCCCTGCGCAGCATCATTTCCCTCAGAAAAAGGGACAAGGATGACATCGCCGAGCAAGAGGCCGTCATCGAAATGTACAAAGAAGCGCTGGGCATGACCTAAGCCCGACCGCCACGAAACGATCTATGGCTCTGGAATGGGTTCAATGCCCTGAAAGAGCCACTGGCCGGGGGGATGCAACGGGCGCGCAGCAGCTCCCCTTGCCAAGCGCATGGTACTACCACGCACAGCGCTCGACGCCTCCGGGCTGTATCGAACCGCCCATAAACCAAACGTGCACCACAAAAGTCTCTGACACGCCAATAGCCAAAGACGCCGGAACACCCAAACCCTTCCGGATAAAAGCGCGCTTTTTCGCAGGAATATGAAGGATGGTGCTGCTGGAGAGAATTGAACTCTCGACCTCTCCCTTACCAAGGGAGTGCTCTACCTCTGAGCTACAGCAGCGCTGTGGGCGGGTGATTAGACTCAAACGAAACGCGGCGCAAGGGTGTCTGGACGGTTTTTTTCGCCTCCTGTAGAGAAAGATCATGACGGATAAAAATTCACCCAAAAAACAAGGTAAACCCGGCGATGCGCGCGAGGCGCGGCTGAAGGCGGCGCTCAAGGCCAACATGGCGCGTCGCAAGGCGCAGGCCAAGGCGCGCGCGGCCGCGGGGGACAAGCCTGACAAGGACGAGGGATAAGAGCAGATGGATTCGATTCTGGTAACGGGCAACGGCCCGCTGAACGGTCAGATACCGATTGCGGGGGCCAAGAATGCGTGCCTGACGCTGATGCCCGCAACATTGTTAAGCGAAGAACCGCTGACGCTGACCAATGCGCCGCGGCTAAGCGACATCAAGACCATGACCGCGCTGCTGCAATCGCTGGGGGCCGAGGTGTCGTCGTTGCAAGACGGTCAGGTGATTGCAATGTCCAGCCACAGCCTGACCAGCCAGACCGCCGATTATGACATCGTACGCAAGATGCGCGCCTCGAACCTTGTGCTGGGTCCCTTGCTGGCGCGGTTCGGGCAGGCGGTTGTGTCACTGCCGGGCGGTTGTGCGATCGGCGCCCGTCCGATGGACCTGCATGTCGAAGGGCTCGAGGCGCTGGGCGCCGAGATCGAGCTGAAGGACGGCTATCTGCACGCCAAAGCTCCGGGTGGTCTGAAAGGGGCCGTGCATCAGATGCGCTTTGCCTCGGTCGGGGCCACCGAAAATATCGTCATGGCCGCCACGCTGGCCAAGGGCACCACGGTGCTCAAGAACGCCGCGCGCGAGCCCGAGATCGTCGATCTGGTTGAATGCCTGCGCAAGATGGGGGCGCAGATTTCGGGCGAAGGCACCCCGACCATCGAAATTCAGGGCGTCGACCGGCTGCACGGGGCCACCCATCAGGTTGTCACCGACCGGATCGAGCTGGGCACCTATATGCTGGCCCCGGCGATTTGCGGTGGCGAGGTCGAACTGCTGGGCGGTCGCATGTCACTGGTCGAATCCTTTGCGGCCAAACTGGATGCGGCAGGCGTCAGCGTTTCGGAAACCGCAGGCGGTCTGAAAGTGGCGCGCAAAAACGGGCGTGTGCGCGCGGTGGATGTGGTGACCGAACCTTTCCCCGGCTTCCCGACCGACCTGCAGGCGCAGATGATGGCGCTGATGTGTACGGCCGAGGGCACCTCGGTTCTCGAAGAACGCATTTTCGAAAACCGCTTCATGCACGCCCCCGAACTGGTGCGCATGGGCGCGCATATCGAGGTGCATGGCGGCACCGCCACGGTGACCGGGGTCGAGCGCCTGAAAGGCGCCCCGGTGATGGCGACCGACCTGCGGGCCTCGGTCTCGCTGATCCTTGCCGGATTGGCGGCAGAAGGGGAAACAACGGTCAGCCGGGTCTATCATCTGGACCGCGGATATGAACATGTGGTGCGCAAGCTGGAAGGCGTGGGTGCAAAGATTGAACGGATCAAGGGCCAATGACAGACGCAAGCTTTGAAGACGGGCGCGAGGCACCGCTTAATCTGGGGGCCGAGGATGCAGATGACCTTCAGGTGATCTCGACCCTCGCGCAGGATGCCGTGTTTCCGGTGACCGAGATGAAGTGGCAACCGGCGCAGCGCCGCTTTGGCCTGCTGCTGAACCGCTTTCGCTGGGAAGACAAGGATGCCGCCGCCCGCCGCGACCGCCCGTTTGAACGGGTGCAGTCGGTGCTGGTCTTCGGTTCGGTTCTCTCGGTGTCCAGTCAAGGCATTGATCGCGGTGACACCGACATGATCATGTCGCTGATGTCGGTCGTTTTCGAACCCGGCGAGGATGGCGCGGGCCATGTCCTGCTGACGCTGGCCGGTGACGGCGCGATCCGCCTGACGGTCGAGGCGCTGGATGCCACCCTCAAGGACGTCACGCGCCCTTATCAGGCCCCCTCCGGTCAGGCCCCGTATCATCCCGAATAGATGCAAAACAAGCGCGGCATATCTCAGGCGTTTTCGAAGGTGCCCGAAGGTGTCACTCTGCGTCGCGCCACCGTTTTCGACGTTTTCGACATCAGTCGGGTTCTGATCCGTTCGATCACGCAGCTCTGCGGGGCCGATCATCAGGGTGACCCGCAGGCCATCGCGCAATGGACCGATAACAAGGACCCGGCCTCGATCCGGGGCTGGATCAAAACTGGATCGCAGATCTGGCTGGCTGAACGGGCCGGGCAGGTGGCCGCCGTAGGCGGTTTGTTGGAAACCGGAGAGATCACTCTGCTTTACATCGACCCGGATCATAAGGGCTGTGGTCTGGGGGCGGCGGTTTTGAATCGGCTGGAACGGGAACTGCTCGCGGCGGGATGTTCCTCAGCCTCGCTTGAGGCAACAAAAACCGCGCAGGATTTCTATCTGCGCCACGGCTGGCAGGCTACCGGCCGGTGCTGCGGCCACGGGGATCTGTCCTGCTTTGCCATGCACAAATCGCTGCACCCCGTGGGCTGAGGGTTGAGGCCGCGCGCTCCGGGCGATATGTCCCAATGCGCAACGCCCGGAGTGCCAGATCATGCCCGTTTTCCTTGATACCACATCGCCCGATTTCGAACCCGCCTTCCGGACCCTGCTCTCGGCCAAGCGCGAGGACAGCCCGGATGTGGATGCGGTCGTGGCGCAGATCATCGACGATGTGCGCAACCGGGGCGATGCGGCGGTGATCGAACTGACGGCCAAATTCGACCGGCTGACGCTGACGCCCGAAACGCTGGCCTTCAGCGCACAGGACATCGCGGATGCGGTGGCGCAGGTCTCGGACGAAGATCGCACGGCGTTGGAACTGGCGGCTTCCCGCATCCGGGCCTATCACGAAAGGCAGATGCCCGAGGATCAGGAATGGACCGATGCAACGGGCGCAACACTCGGCTGGCGCTGGTCTGCCGTCTCGGCCGCAGGGCTTTACGTGCCGGGTGGATTGGCCTCGTACCCGTCATCGGTGCTGATGAACGCCATCCCGGCCAAGGTGGCCGGTGTGGAACGGCTGGCCATCGTGGTGCCCACGCCCGACGGGCAAGTGAACCCGCTGGTGCTGCTGGCGGCACAGCTGTCGGGTGTGGACGAGGTTTATCGCATCGGCGGCGCGCAGGCCGTGGCGGCGCTGGCCTATGGTACCGACACCATCGCGCCGGTCGACAAGATCACCGGGCCAGGCAACGCCTTTGTCGCCGCCGCCAAGCGGCGCGTCTTTGGCAAGGTCGGTATCGACATGATCGCGGGCCCCTCGGAAATTCTGGTCATCGCCGACAAGGACAATGAGCCTGACTGGATTGCGCTGGACCTGCTCAGCCAGGCCGAACATGACGAAAGCGCGCAGTCGATCCTGATCACTGACGACGCGGCATTCGGCCAGTCCGTCGCGCAGGCGGTCGAAAAACGGCTGGAAACCCTGCAACGCCGCGCCATCGCCGGGGCCAGCTGGCGCGACTACGGCGCGGTGATCACTGTGCGCAACCTGGACGAGGCCGCAGCCCTGTCCAACCGCATTGCCCCGGAACATCTGGAGCTTTGCGTGGCCGACCCGCGCGCGCTGAGCGAAAAAACCATCCACGCCGGAGCCATCTTTCTGGGTCAGTACACCCCCGAAGCCATCGGCGATTATGTGGGCGGCCCCAACCACGTGTTGCCCACCGCGCGTTCGGCGCGGTTTTCGTCGGGCCTCAGCGTGATGGATTTCCTCAAACGCACCACGCTCAGCCAGATGACCCCCGAAGCCCTGCGTGCCATCGGCCCTGCTGCCGAACAGCTGGCGCAATCGGAAAGCCTCGAGGCGCATGGCCTCTCGGTCACCGCGCGCCTGAACCGCCTGAATGGCTGAAATGACGCAAAGACCGGGCGCATATGGCGTTTCTGTGCGTTGCCCGTTGAATATCATTGCTATAGGTCTGTGCTGACGCAAGGAATGTGACTGTAAAGATGACCCGCATCTCGCATATCGAACTGGATGATAGAAATCTGCCGCCGCCCACGCCCGAGATCGAGCAGGAGCGCAAGGTCGCCATCTATGATCTGCTGGAAGAAAACAGCTTCTCGCTGCCCAAACGCGACGACCGCGTTGTGCCCGAGGGCCCCTATCGCCTCCAGCTTTCGATCCGCGACAAACGGCTTGTCTTCGACATTGAAACCGAGGCCAACGAAAAAGCGGCCGAGTTTCACCTGTCGCTCGGTCCCTTCCGGCAGGTGGTCAAGGATTACTTCCAGATCTGCGAAAGCTATTTTGACGCGGTGAAATCGCTGCCGCCCAGCCAGATCGAAACCATCGACATGGCCCGCCGGGGTATCCACAACGAAGGCAGCCGCGTGTTGCAGGAACGGCTGGAAGGCAAGGCAGATGTCGACACCGACACCGCCCGCCGCCTGTTCACGCTGATCTGCGTTCTGCATTTTGGGGGCTGACGCGTGAAGCCTCTGCCGCAGTCGGTCCTGTTCTGTTGCGACCACAACGCGGTTCGGTCCCCAATGGCCGAGGGGCTGATGAAGAAATTCTATGGCACCGGCACCTATGTCCAGTCCGCCGGTGTGCATAACGATCTGGAAATCGACGGCTTCAGCATCGCGGTCTGCCACGAGGTCGGCGTGGAACTGTCCCGCCACCGGTCGCGCTCCTTCGACGAGATGCAGGAATGGGGCGATGACCTCAGCTCGTTCGATCTGGTCGTGGCGCTTTCACCCGCCAGCCAGCGTCAGGCGCTGGAACTGACCCGTGTTTTTCACCTCGATGTCGATTATTGGCCAATAATGGACCCTACCGGGATGGGCGAGACCCGCGAACAAAAGCTACATCACTACCGACAGACCCGCGACCAGATCATTCAGCATCTGAAAGACCGCTGGGGCGAACCAACGGAGGGGACATGAACCAGACCGTCAAAACCTATTTCGATGCCTTCAACGCCGGTGACGTCGATGGCATGCTGGCCTGCCTGTCCGATGACGTGGCCCATCACGTGAACGAAGGTCAGATTCGCGTCGGCAAGGACAAGTTCGCCGCCTTTTGCGCCCATATGAACCGCTGCTACCGAGAAAACCTGACCGACATCGTCGTGTTCGAGGCTCAGGGCGGCACCCGCGCCGCGGCCGAGTTCATCGTCAACGGCACCTATCTGGAAACCGACGAGGGCCTGCCCGACGCGCACGGCCAGACCTACCGCCTGCCTGCCGGGTCGTTCTTTGATCTCAGGGACGGCAAGATCACCCGCGTCACCACCTTCTATAACCTTGCAGACTGGACCAAACAGGTCTCGAATGGCTGACGTCAGTGACGTCCGCCCCCTGATCGGAGCGGCACTCGGGGCCGCTCTGGACGATGTCGCCCGCCTGAGGATCAGGGTGTTTCACGCCTGGCCCTACCTCTATGACGGCGATCTGGAATACGAACGCAAATACCTCCAATCCTACCGCGACAGCGACAAGGCCATCGTGGTCGGCGCTTTCGACGGCGACCGCCTGATCGGCGCCTCGACCGGCGCACCCCTGACCGACCACGCCGACGATTTCGCCGCGGCCTTCGCAGACACCGGGCTGGACCTGTCGCAGATCTTCTATTGCGCTGAATCCGTCCTGCTGCCGGACTATCGCGGGCAGGGCGTCGGCCACAAATTCTTCGACACGCGCGAGGGGCACGCCCGCGAACTGGGCTTTGCCAAATGCGCCTTTTGCAGCGTGCAACGCCCTACCGACCACCCGCTGCGCCCAGACCACTATCGCCCGCTCGACACCTTCTGGCGCGCCCGCGGATACAAGCCCTTACCCGGCGCAATCGCCCAATTCTCGTGGAAGGATATCGGGGAAGACGGAGAAACGCTGAAGCCGTTGCAGTTCTGGATCAGGGAGCTGTGACCAAAATTTTGTCGTTATTAGTTGGCAGCGAATGAAGACGATATTGGTGAGTGTGCCCAAAAACCAACAGCCATAGAATGCGGAATCCGGTTGTTGATTTGGCGTTTAAGTGCATTGAAGAACGTGAAACAAATTGAAGGACCAGAATTGCTGGGGCATGAAGAAAATAGGAGTCAACGATTTGATTTATCGCGCAACATCCGCACTGTTTGTTTTATTAACGTTTGCAGCATGCACCCCTCAGGGGCCAAGTCGAGATGAGGTTTGGGAAACCATAGAAGGCTGTGATGGTAATGAGCGGTGTGCATTCGCAACATTGGTGACCAACGAATACAACAAAATTGCGGGTAAGCCTCTGGGGCAAGGAGTTTCTGTGAGAGGAGCGAAAACGGACGGTAAAGTCGTATCACTTGCAGTCAATGTTCCTGAACGCATCAAAACTGAACCGACAAGGGATGGCAGAACAGCGGAACAACAGTTGGCTTACTCTGTCAAAAAGGATCTTTGTGGTAAGAAAGATACTCGGCGGTTTTTCGAAATAGGCGGTGAGCTTGAATTTTCAACTTACCTTCCGACAGGAGAGCGTTTTTCAAAAAGCACTGTGGATTCCTGCTAAATTAACACAGGCTAGTTGCTCAGTGAGACCAGGGAGTAAACTCGGTTCAGTTGCCGCGCTGTGCCTCGTTTGAAAAAGGACGCATTAGCGCATCTGGTGGTGCGACCAAACTATACAGCCCGGGGCGGTATCAACCAGTGTCTAGCGAAAATGTTACTCAAGGGGACCCCATCAATGAAAGTCGCAACCGCAGCGTATAATCTTGACTGGCTCGACAGCTGGGCGCAGTACGAGGACAAGCTGGACCGTTGGGTTGCCGAGGCCACTGGGCAGGGGGCCGGGCTGCTGGTGTTCCCCGAATACGGCGCGATGGAGGTGTCGACGCTCGATGGTGCCGAGGTGGCGGGTGATCTCGAACGCTCGATCCGCGCGGTTTCGGACCGGTTCGAGGATGTACAAAATTTGCACTCGCGCCTCGCAAGTGCGTACAAAACGTACATCTTGGGTGCATCTGCCCCGGTTGTGGATGGGTCCGGCCGCCCGGTGAACCGCGCCGCGTTCTACGCCCCGGACGGTGGCCGCGACCATCAGGACAAGCAGATCATGACCCGCTTTGAACGCGAGGACTGGGACATTGCTCCGGGCGGTCCGCTCAAGCTGTTCGACACCGCGCTGGGTAAAATCGGTGTTCTGATCTGTTATGACAGTGAGTTTCCCCTGCTGGGCCGCGCACTCAGCCAAGCGGATATGATCCTTGTCCCGTCCTGCACCGAAGCGCTGTCAGGGTATTGGCGTGTTCGCATCGGGGCAATGTCAAGAGCCTTGGAAAATCAATGCGTTACGGTTATGTCGTCACTGGTCGGAGCCAACGGCTGGTCCGTAGCTGTGGACATGAACACCGGCATGGGCGGCGTTTTCGGCCCGCCGGACAAGGGGTTTCCGGCCACCGGAGTGCTGGCCGAGGGCGCTCTGAACCAGCCCGGCTGGACCTATGCGGATGTCGACCTGTCCGCCATCGCCGCGGTCCGCGCCGATGGCCACGTGCTGAACCGGACCCATTGGCCAGAGCAGGACGCCCGAGTCGAAACGGTCACATTATCCGCCCTTTAGATGAATCCGCCCTTGAAATAAGGGAAAAATAGGCTCATTTAAGCGCACATCCCCGCAGATTCTGCGGGCGCAACCTAATGATGGAGACAACATGGCCAAGGAAGATACGCTCGAATTTCCCGGTGTCGTGAAGGAACTCCTGCCTAATGCGACGTTTCGGGTCGAGCTGGAAAACGGCCATGAAATCATCGCACATACGGCAGGAAAGATGCGCAAGAATCGCATCCGTGTTCTGGCCGGCGACAAGGTTCAGGTCGAGATGACCCCCTATGATCTGACCAAGGGTCGGATCAACTACCGCTTCAAATAACGCCTGCCGAGATGGCGTTTATCCTGGGATCGGGCAGCCCAAGGCGGCTGGACCTGCTGGCGCAGCTTGGCGTGCAGCCCGACGCCATCCGCCCCCCTGACATCGACGAAACACCGCTGAAGGGTGAGCTTCCTGTTCCGTATTGCAGTCGCATTACGCGTGAAAAAGTAAAGGCTGTTCAATCGGATAGCGGTGACATCACGCTTTGCGCGGACACGACAGTTGCACTGGGGCGGCGTATTCTGGGCAAGCCCCAGGATGAGGGGCAAGCCGCAGAGTTCCTGTACGCTCTGTCCGGTCGCCGTCACCGGGTGATCACTTCGGTCGCCGTTCGGCGCGGGGATCGCATCCTGCAACGTGATGTCGTCTCGCAGGTCAAGGTCAAACGCCTGTCTGACGTTGAAATCAACGCTTATCTGGCGACCGGTGATTGGCAGGGCAAAGCCGGGGCCTATGCGATCCAGGGCCCTGCTGGCGCATTCATCCCATGGATTTCGGGCTCGTTCACTGGCATCGTGGGGCTGCCCCTGTCCGAGACCGCCGCCTTGCTGCAAGGGATCGGCTACCCACTATATAGCGAGGCATCATGAAGGGTCGAACCATCGTTCTAGACCATATCCAAGACCGCGAGGCCGCGGCATTGATGGTCGACGGAAAGCTTGATGATCTCCTGATCGCCGCCGACGCGCCGGCACCCGGCACCATTTATCGCGCCCGTGCCGATCGACCGGTCAAGGGGCAGGGTGGTATGTTCCTGACCACACCCGACGGCCCGGCTTTTCTTCGACAGGTCAAAGGGTTGGCGCCGGGTGCCACGCTTTTGGTGCAGGTGGGCGGATATGCCGAGCCCGGCAAGGCCATCCCTGTAACCAACCGCATCCTGTTCAAGAGCCGCTTTGCCATTGTCACACCCGACGCACCGGGCCTGAACATCTCGCGCAGCATCAAGGATGAAGACAAGCGGGATCAACTGCTTGAAATCGCTCATGAACAAATGGGCGACAGCCCCTACGGGTTGATCCTCCGCTCCTGCTGCATGGATGCGGATGCCGGTGATATTGCCGACGACATTTCGGCCATGCTTGCGCAAGCTGAACAAGTGATGACGGACGAAGGGTTCGACGTCGAACTGCTGAGCGAAGGTGACAGCCCGCATATCCTGGCATGGCGCGACTGGACCGATCCTGCCGAGGTTGTGACGAAAACCGGCAGTTTTGAAACCCATGGTGTGCTGGACGCGCTGGATGTCGCCCGTGGCATTTCCGAACCTCTCCCCGGAGGCGGATATCTTTTTATCGAACCGACCCGCGCATTGGTGGCCGTAGACGTGAACACAGGCGCGGATACGTCGCTGGCGGCAGGAACAAAAGCCAACTTCGCTTGTGCCAAAGCCTTGCCACGTGCATTGCGTGTGCGCGGGCTGGCGGGGCAGATCACACTGGATCTGGCTCCGATGCCCAAGAAAGACCGCCGAGGGTTCGAATCCGCCCTGCGTGCGGCCTTCAAGTCGGACCCGGACGAGACGATACTGGCGGGATGGACACCTCTGGGGCATTTCGAGTTGCAGCGCAAACGCAGCCGGTTACCTGTCGCAGAGATCCTGAAATGAGCTGTCCGATCTGCGGAGAAGAAACGCAAAAGAAGTTCCGCCCGTTCTGTTCGAAACGCTGCGCAGACATTGATCTGGCCAAGTGGCTGAACGGCTCTTACGCGGTCCCGTCTCAGCGCGAAGACGACCCTGAGTCCGAGGCCGAGGCGGACGAACACAATACAATGCGACCGCACTGAAAAAATGTAAAAAAGCCTCTGGACACTGCCGGTAGCAAGTCATAGAACGCCTCCACCCAACGACAAATGTCGTTCCCGTGCCCGGGTAGCTCAGGGGTAGAGCAGTGGATTGAAAATCCTCGTGTCGGTGGTTCGATTCCGCCCCCGGGCACCATTTAAGCCAAAGAAATGAGCGATGGGTATCAAACGCTTCGCGTTCGATGTTTGGGCCTTTGGCTCGTCTGCAAGATGCCTGACCGAAAGAGTCCAGATTTGCGTGAAGGTGCCAAATGACCCATAGCATTGGACAACAGGTTGCCGTCTAAAGCCTAGCACTCTGTCATCTTTTTCCGTTCCGGAATTGTGGAATTGAAAAGCAAGGCGCTTGCTCGGGTGGGCTCTGAACAGACGGCTCGGTGCACCGAGTGGAGCGGAATATCCGCGATCGATCGGTTTGCGTAGGGCGAACTGCCAGGGTGTGCAAGGTCAGGTCACACGTGTGCGTTGATCCTCGATCCCCATTGAGACCAGCGAAGGTTCTTCGCGTTGGCTGGTCTGAAAGCTTGCTTTGTCCTGCATCTTATCCCAATTGCTCAGGATCAGGCACTGCGCGACGGCTCCGCCCAGTGTGGTTCCCGGTCCAGTGACGATGAACATGTCGGGTGCAAACTCTTTCGCGGCTTGTGATACGGCCTTTGTGAAATCATAGGTTTCGGTCACCTGATGACCCAACGTGTAGTCCCAAAGCGCGTCCAGATCACAGGCGCCGGGCCACCAGATCTGACCGCGGCCATCTATCATGGGCAAATTGGGTTGCCGGAACAGATCTTCGGCAAGGCGGTTGCGACCGGCTTCGGCAACTGGGCGTTGCAGGTGCGAATGAAACCCTGCGTGGTTGGCCAGCCGCATCGGAAAGCGTTCCTGCACCACAGGCACCTTGTTTTCAAAGGCGGATAACCCAGCCTCATCCCCGGCCAGAACCAGCATCCCACCCAGATCAATTGACAGGGTGAGGGTCGCGCCGGTGCCGTCGATCTCAGCGACCAGAGCCAGCAGTTCGGCCTTGCGTGCCGGGTTCGGCTGCCAGTCGGCATCCATGAACGGATAGATCAACTGGCCGCCAATCAGGCTCTGCTGCATGAGTGTTCCCATGGTGTTGACCACCTCGAACCCTGCCTCGGCGGTCAAGGCACCCCCGCAGGCCAGGGCCGAATACCAGCCCATCGAGTTTCCGGTCACAGCCACCACGTCGATCTTCTCTGGATCGATGGCGCGAAAATCGCCCAGCGTGGCGGCATAGATCAGGGCCGAGGCGTTGTCTCCGCGCGTGTGCTTTGCCGTGGAATACCGGGGCGCGCCGTCCAGTTCGCTTAGGGTTTCCTGACCCTGCGCGCGGCGCATGTCGTCGAAATGTGCCAGCAGGGCCTTGTCGGTAAAATGCCGACCCAGAACCCCCAATTCAGGTTTGTTATAAGTGCCGCGCCCCGGACAGATGACAACAGCGGTTTGTTTTGCTGACCTCATTTGCCCGTCTCCATCAGGGATCTTGCTGCGGCCTCGATACTGTCTTTCGATGGCATGGTTGCGGCATAGGCCGGGCCGGTGGCGATAAAGCTGTCTTCGGCGGTAATACGTGCCATCGGCACATCTGTGGCTTCGTGGAAATGGGCCATCAGGGCTTCGGCCACGCCACCGTGATGCCGGGTTTCATCGACGATCAATATCCGCTTGGCGCCGCTTACGGCCCGGGTCAGCGCGTCTTTGGGCAGCGGTGACAACCAGCGCATGTCAATGATCCGGGTTTTTATCCCGTCGGCCTCCAGCGGTTTGCGCGCCTGATGGCTGAGGTAGACGCCATTGCCAAAGGTAACAATCGCCAGATCGTCGCCGTCGCCATCCACGCCGACCTCGCCGAAACCGATCCTTTCGGATGGGTCGGGGTAGGTGTGCATCCAGCCTGCGTCCCCAGCTTCGTGCAAGTCCCGCATCGGGTAGAGCGCGATGGGTTCCAGAAACACGACCAGCCGCTGTTCTTCCCGGGCCAGCCGCACGCATTCACGCAGCATTCGTGCAGCGTCGGCGCCGTTCGATGGGCAGGCCAGGATCAGCCCCGGAATATCGCGCAGAACCGCGACCGAGTTGTCATTGTGGAAATGCCCGCCAAAACCTTTTTGATACCCCAACCCGGCGATGCGCACGACCATCGGGTTGGTGTACTGACCGTTCGAGAAGAAGGGCAGGGTGGCCGCTTCGCCGCGCAACTGGTCTTCGGCGTTATGAAGATAGGCCAGGAACTGGATTTCCGGCATGGGCGTAAACCCGTTCTGAGCCATCCCGATGGCTAGGCCCAGAATCGACTGTTCGTCCAGCAGCGTGTCGATCATCCGGTCAGGGCCGAAACGGGCCTGAAGCTTTTGCGTCACGCCATAGACACCGCCCTTGCGCCCGACATCTTCGCCCATCATCACGATCTCGCCGTGTTCAAGCATCAGGTCGCTCAGAGCCCAGTTGATCAGGCGTGACATGATCTGGGGTTCAGCATGTGCTTTGAGGTCGCCGCCGAATACCTCAGCTCGATGTTCAGCTGACGGGCCATTGGTCGGGGCGCAGGGGCGTGCGGGCGGGATCAGGCTGGCCATCACGTCACCTGCGGTTTTCAGGCGAGGGCGGGTGATCGCCTTGTCGGCGACGCGGGTGACGCGGTCGCAGGTGTCGGTGTATACCTTCAGCGCGTCATCCGGTTGCATCGCACCGGATTGTTCCAGCAGACGGACGGAGTGCAGCAGGGGGTCGTTCGCCTCTTCGGCTTCGACCTCGGATTTTGGCATATAGGTGGTGGGCATATCTGCCCCGGCGTGGCCATACAGGCGCACCGTGCGGATGTGCAGAAATGCGGGCTTCTTGCGGCTGCGGACATAGGCGGCGGCTTCTTGTGCGACACGGTAGGTTTCGAAAATGTCGAGCCCGTCACACGTGAAATACTTCAGTCCCGGTCGATGAGAGAATGTTGCGGCAATCCAGCCTTGTGGTGTCTTGGTCGAAATTCCGATCCCGTTGTCCTCGCAGCAGAACAGCAGTGGCAGGGGAACCGACTGGTAAGACGTCCACTGCGCGGTGTTGAACGCGCCTTGCGCTGTGGAATGGTTGGCCGAAGCATCACCAAAGGAACAGTAGACGATGGCGTCGTCCGGCATTTCTGCATGTTCGGGTTTGTGACGGCGGGCTGCCCCGATTGCATAAGCCGCGCCGACAGCTTTGGGCAGGTGGCTGGCAATGGTCGAGGTCTGCGGCGGGATGCAAAGTGCTTTTGACCCCAACACCTTGTGCCGCCCACCGCTGATCGGATCATCAGAGGATGAAGCGAAGGACAACAGAATATCCCATGTCGGGCTCTGCCCCGGCACCTGATCGGACCGGGCGATCTGAAACGCGGCGTCGCGGTAGTGTAGAAAAGCGGGGTCTGTCGGGCGCAGGGCTGCCGCCACGGCGGCCATCCCCTCGTGACCAGAGGAGCCGATGGTATAGAACCCCTGACCCGCTTTCTGCATTGCCCGGCTTTGGCGGTCCAATGCACGGCTGAGACATTGCGCGCGATATAGCCCGACCGCTTCGGACGCTGTCAGTGGGCCAGACGGCGTCGCGCCAGCGGGGAAATCCCGTGCCGCAACCCGGCGCAGGAAGTTGTCATGCACAATGGTTGCGCGATCCATCTTTGTCGTCCTCAGGCGAAGGCTTGCAGGCCCGTTTGCGCGCGACCCAAGATCAAGGCATGAACATCATGCGTGCCTTCATAGGTGTTCACGGTTTCCAGATTCACCATGTGGCGGATCACGTGGAAATCCTGGCTGATGCCATTGCCGCCGTGCATGTCACGTGCGTGGCGTGCGACCTCAAGTGCCTTGCCGCAATTGTTGCGCTTGATCAGACTGATCATCTCGGGTGCTGCGCGGGCTTCGTCCATCAGACGACCCACGCGCAGAGCGGCCTGAAGGCCCAAGGCGATTTCGGTCTGCATGTTCGCAAGCTTCAGCTGGAACAGCTGCGTTTGCGCCAAAGGGCGACCGAACTGTTTTCGGTCCAGACCGTATTGCCGCGCGGCGTGCCAGCAGGCCTCGGCTGCGCCCATCGATCCCCAGGCGATACCGTATCGTGCGCGGTTCAGGCAGCCAAACGGCCCTTTCAGACCTTCGACACCCGGCAACAGAGCATCTTCCCCGACCTCGACATTGTTCATCACGATCTCACCCGTGATCGAGGCGCGCAGCGACAGTTTGCCTTCGATCTTCGGAGCTGAAAGACCGGGTGTGCCTTTTTCAAGAACAAAACCCTTGATCTTGCCGTCATGCGCGTCTGATTTGGCCCAGACGACAAACACGTCAGCAATGGGAGCATTCGAGATCCACATCTTTGACCCGTTGAGGACATAGCCCCCATCAGTCTTTTTCGCGACGGTTTTCATGCCGCCGGGGTCCGAGCCTGCATCGGGCTCGGTCAGGCCAAAGCAGCCAATAGACTCCCCGCTGGCCAGTTTCGGAAGGTATTTCCGGCGCTGTTCATCCGTTCCGTAGGCATAGATCGGATACATGACGAGGCTGGACTGCACCGACATCATCGAGCGGTAACCGCTGTCGACCCGTTCCACTTCGCGTGCGACCAGACCGTAAGTGACATAGCTGGCACCGATGCCGCCGAATTCTTCGGGGATAGTCGTGCCCAGAAGGCCCATTTGACCCATCTCGCGAAAGATTTCGGGGTCTGTTTCTTCATTGGCGAAAGCCTGGGTCACACGGGGCAGCAGTTTGTCCTGCGCGTAGGCGTTGGCCGCATCGCGCACCATGCGTTCGTCTTCGGCCAACTGGTCTTCCAGCAGAAAAGGGTCATCCCAAGTGAAAGGGCCAAGCTGGGGGCGGGATTGTGGTTTCATGAGAGTTTCCTTTCTACAGCGGCTTTGAGACGTGCAAGCCCCGCTGCAATTGTATCTTGGGCATAAGCAAAGCTCAGGCGAAAATGTCCGGGCAACCCGAAGGCGCGACCGGGAACCAGAGCGACACCGGCATCTTCCAACAACCAGGTGCAGAAGTCAGCGTCATTTTTGAACGGTCCTCCCTGATCCTCAAGCAGTCCGGCGCAGGAAGGAAAGGCGTAAAACGCCCCGTCGGGAGCCGCGCAGCGCAACCCCGGAACCGTGTTCAACCCTGCAACCACCAGATCACGGCGTTCGGTAAAAATGACCCGGCGTTCTTCCAACAGGTCCGGGCTGCCGGTCAGCGCCGCAAGCGAGGCCCATTGTGCAATCGAACAGGCGCCCGATGTAACCTGCCCCTGAACGGCCACCATTGCCTTGATCAACTCGACCGGCCCGATCCCCCAGCCGATGCGCCATCCGGTCATGGACCATGCTTTGGCGACACCGTCGACGATCAACAGACGGTCGGCAAGGCCAGGGGCTGCCTCGGCCACTGAAACAAATGGAGTAAAGCTGAGATGGCGATAAATCTCATCCGCAAGAACCCAGACCTGTGGATGCCGGGACAAAACAGATGCGAGGGCGGCGATCTCATCCTGTGTATAGATTGCCCCCGACGGGTTCGACGGCGTGTTGAGCATCAGCCAGCGCGTGCGCGGTGTGATAGCGGCCTCTAACTGTTCCGGCAGAAGCTTGAATCCCTGATCCATCGGGCAAGGCAGAATGACGGGCGTTCCACCCGCCATCCGCACTATGTCAGAATAGCTGGTCCAGTAGGGCGCGGGCATGATGACCTCGTCGCCGGGGTTCAAGCTGGCCAGCATGGCATTGGCTATCACCTGCTTGGCACCGGTGGACACAATGACCTGAGCCACTTCGGCTTTGGCCTGCCGGGCAACTTCGGCGCGCAGGTCGGGCACCCCGGCCGTCGGCGGGTATTTCGTCTTGCCGTCCAGCGCTGCCGCGTAGGCAGCTTCGACCACATGGGGCGGGGTGGGCAGGTCAGGCTCACCGGTCGACAATGCCACAACATCGCGCCCTTCCGAACGCAAGCGTGCGGCGGCCTCGGAAATCTGCACGATTTCGGACAATTCGATACCGTTTAGTCGGTTTGCGCGGTGAAACACTGTCAATCTTCCTCTGGAGGTGACTGAGGTTCTATCTGCAAAGTAACTTGATAAAAATACGCTGTTTTGTATCGTTTCTGTGACTAAAACTCATAAGTGATATGCCCAGAATCAGCTCCCTTCCGTCTTTTGCCCTCATGCGCAGCTTCGAGGCTGCCGCACGCCACGAAAGCTATACCATGGCAGCAGAGGAACTTGGTGTGACGCAGGGCGCGGTTAGCCGCCAAGTGCGTGAACTTGAGGCTGCGCTGGGGGTGACGCTGTTTCGCCGGGTCGGGCGTGCCGTTCGCTTGTCGAAAGCGGGTCGCGCTTTGTTTGAAGAACTTGCCGGAGACCTTGAGCGGCTGAACGGTACGATCAATCGTGCGATCGCGGCCGGTGACGGTGCGTCGTTGCTGACCTTGGCGGTCCTGCCCACCTTTGCTACACGGTGGCTGGTGCCAAGACTGCCGGATTTCAAGCACCTGCATCCGGGGATCGAACTGGATTTGCATTCCTACACAACACCGTTCAGCCTGGAAGAGCGGCGCGTGGACCTTGCCATTCACTTTGGCCACGAAGACTGGCCCGGTGCGCGGCTACGCAAGCTGTTCCCGGAAAAACTTGTCGTGGCAGCCGCGCCCGTGTTGTTGGGCGACCAACGGCCTTTCGAGGAACAGCATGTGTTCGATCTGCCGCTGTTGCATCTGACCTCACGGCCCGGGCTATGGTCCGAGTATCATGCCAGCCTTGGGCTTGACGCCAGAGCGGTTTTTCCAGGGATGCGCTTTGATCAGTTCTCGATGCTGATCGAAGGCGCAGTTGCAGGGCTTGGGGCTGCGATTTTGCCGTCCTACCTGATCGAGGCCGAGTTGGCGTCGGGCGCGCTGGTCCAGACCGGGCAATTGGTGAATGCCTCGGGCAGCGCATATTTCATTGCAACGCCGACCGGGCAGAGGAACGAAGCCGTACAAGCATTTGCGGACTGGATCATCCGGCAAACGAAAAGGCATTTGTAAGGGTGCGGGCGCGACAGAAGGGTTACAGCATCCGGATGCCCTGCATGGTCTGGATGATTGCCAGATCCTGCTCGTAAAGCTCTGTAAATGCGTCAACGATGTCTGCGTTCCATCCGGGCAGATCAAGTTCTTCTTCGACCTCATCGGGCCGGGCATAGTCCTCCAAAACCCGCGCAAGGTCTTCGCGTTGAGCGTCCTTGTCGAGGCCGACGCCGCCCCGCACGATGTCCAGAACATGCTGTTGACCGGTTTCAGTCAGAAGCGACGACAGCAACGCATATTCATCCACCAGAGGAGCGTCACCGGGCAGGCCCGCCATTTCGCGCGTGATATCCCCCAGAATCAGTGGCAAATGTTCGTTCTTCCACAAAGTGAGCTGCACCTGAGGTGCAAGATCGCGCAGATCTTCGATCATACTCAACCAGCTCAGGCAACTCAGATCGGTGCTGGTCAGAATCTCCTGCCGGTGATCTTCATGGATCGACATAAGGACCTTGGGTATGAAAAAACCGGGGTTCACCAGACCGACAAATATTTCGACCTGAGCATCGTCCAGCAAGGTCTGCACATAGGCTGTCCGCTGCCCGGCAAAAGGGTAAATCTGTCCATGTTGCAGGGCAGAGCGTGTTGGGCCAAAGAACTTGTCGTTCGAGAGGATGACACGATCAACATTTGGATCATCCGGAAGAAGGGCGTGCAGCCCGTCCTGTGTTTCTGCATCAGACAAATCCTGAGCAAGGGCATCAGACAGAACCTTGACAAACTGACGTCCGCCGCGCGGTCCCAAGATCGCAGCACGGCAATCCGCCAAGGCCTGCTTGTTTGCCGAAAGCGAGGACAGCACTTGCCCTTCATCGGCGAAAGCGGCCCCGGCATGGATTACTACCTGCATCTTTTGTCCTTTTACCCTCAGGGGCTGTGTCCATCCCATTCCATGTCTTTGCGTCGCGTGAAAATCTGCAACGAACCAACCGTGCGGTTTCTGCACTTTCTCAGGAAATCGGGCAATCCCCAAGTTTGAGTTAAAAATGAGGGTTGCAGTCCTCTGTCGGACGAAGTAATCGACTGCCAGTGCCCCTATAGCTCAGCTGGTAGAGCAACTGATTTGTAATCAGTAGGTCCGCGGTTCGAGTCCGTGTGGGGGCACCACCAATTCTTCTAAATTATTTAAATTAAACAGTTTATTTCTCTGAAGAAATATTGGCCCCCCGTTTAGTCCACCTTTTTTCTTGCGACGGTATGTGCCCTTATTGTCCATCTTGAGCATGTCGATTGAATCAAACTGGTGTTTTGACCTAGGATACAGACCTCTCGGGAGACTTGTCGAAACCTGAGGGCATCGCGTTGCTCTCCAATCGTGGAGACTTCGTGATGAGGATACTTTCAAAACGTCAGGTGAAGGAGCTTGTTCTGTACTCACCCCAACACATAGCCCGGCTGGAGAAGGCAGGCAAATTCCCCATGCGGGTAATGCTGGGCCCGAACCGGGTGGGCTGGGTCGAGAGCGAAGTGCTGGACTGGCTTCAAGAGCGCTTGATGCAGCGAGAAGAACCAAACCGACACTCCTGATTTCAGGAGCTGGGTGGCCGAGGTTACAAACCCGGCCACCCAATTGGCCAACATTGTTTTCGTTGTCGCGTGGCGGTGCGACGAAGCATCGCTAGAGACTTAGTTGATACCCAATGTTATAGTTTTCGATAGTGATTTCTCATTAACTTCAACGCATTAAGCCAAAGTGATAAAAATGAAAATTTCAAACATCAAAATTAGAAATTTCCGGGGTCTCCTGAAGGCAGATATTCCGATTTCCGACAAGCAGATACTTCTCGGCGACAACAATACCGGGAAAACCACGATCCTCGAGGCGCTTGACTTGGCACTAGGGCCAGATCGTCTCAGCCGATTTCCCGCAGTTGACGAGCACGACTTTTACCTCGGGGAATACTACTCCGACGACGATTCTGTACCGATTGGGCAGGAAATCGTCGAAGAAGATTTCAGCCGGTTTGATAAAATTTTCACCGATGAGAATAAAGAAACAATTGCTGTGTTGGTCCAACTTGTCGATCTTACTGACGAACAAAAGTCGGTTTTTGGAGGAAGGTGTGAGTACTACTCCAAAACTAGCGGCAAAATGCTCGACAAAGGCGAAATACACGGTGTTGACGAGGCATCAGTAACCGACTGCCTGCGCATACTTTTCCTCGGCCACTACGACTCGGAAATCGATGATTTCGTGGGTAAGACGTATTACTATAAAGACCTGCTCGCCGGTAAAACGGATGAGGTCTTTAAGCGTGAAAAACAACTTATTGGTTTCTTATACTTGCGCGCATTGCGCACTGGTTCGCGAGCACTCAGCTTGGAGCGTGGAAGTCTGCTGGACATTGTCCTCCGAGCTCGTGAGGTTAAGCCCAAAATGTGGGAAGACGTGCTCTCCAAATTGGAGGAAGCACAGATTCCAATAGACGAGACAGACGAAATCGGGCTGGTTCTTGCTGACGTGCAGACCGCGATTAATCGCTATGTTCCAAAGGAATGGGGGGCTGCCCCAAAACTCAAGGTTTCTCGGATGACACGGGAAGATCTGCGGCGAACAATTGTAGCATTCATCGAAACGCACGGCGATCACACTGCGCCCTATTTTAGACAGGGAACAGGAACAACCAACATGCTAGTTCTGGCGCTTTTGTCCATCATCCGCGACAACAAGCAGAACGTAATATTCGCGATGGAAGAACCAGAAACTGCAATACCGCCACATGTTCAAAAACAGGTGGTGAAAGAGGTGATGACTAATTCCGATCAGTCAATTTTCACTTCGCACTCACCGTATGTGATTGAAGAATTCGACCTTGATAGCATTGCGATTCTATCCATCGACAGCCCAGGAGAGCTCAACCACCATTCCGTGAATATCTCCGATCCAAGTTGCTACAGCTACCATCAGTATTTTCGTTCGCAGCTTTGTGAAGGGCTGCTCGCAAGGCGTGTCGTCGTTTGTGAAGGCGCGACCGAAGTCTCAATTCTTGTTGGATTATCTCGTCACTTGTCCGGCTTGGACAACATGAAATACGCCGATCTGGCGGCGCTAGGGTACTGTATGATAAACTCTCAAACTGACACGCAGGTTCTCAATCACACCGATGCACTGAATGGTCTTGGCAAGCATATTTCGGTGTTTTGCGATGCCCAAGACGCGGCAGAAGAAGCTGCGATGAAAGCTGCAGCAGATGAGGCATTTGTTCACAGCTACAAACGCATCGAAGACATGCTTATTGCTGAAGTTCCAGAAGCGGCAAAACTGCGCTTTGACGCAGCGATGACATGGCCCCAATTTGTCTTAGACACGGTACCCAACCCAACCGCCAATATCGATGATGCCTTAAAACGCTACCTCAAGAAGACCAAAGGCTCAGGCGGAGCGGTAGCGCTATTGGCCGTCTGTACCGAAGCTGAAGTTCCGACTTTTCTGAAAGATATGGTTGAGAAACTCACCCAAATTGCACGACCGACGCCAGAACCTCCTGAAGATGAAGCCGAGGCATCTGCCGCAGTACCAGCATGAAAATGGAATTGAGCGAAGGTCAAAAAGAATTCCTGGCCGCGCACGGCCATGCTTTGGTGATCGGTGGCGCAGGGTCAGGAAAGACTACAGTGGCGATCTTGAAAGCTGCCAAACTGTCTCATGATTTGCTCTACTCCTCACAAAAAATCTTGTTCTTGAGTTTTGCACGACCAACTATTGCCAGGGTCGAGGAGGCGATCCAGCAGAGCGATGCGATCACGAAAGAAGAGAAGGATTCAATTGAAGTTGATACTTACCACTCGTTCTTTTGGCGAATATTGAATGCCCACGGCTATCTGTTAGGCCTGCCCAGAACGCTCGAAGTGCTGGAAGGATACAACGAAGCCGAGATTTTGCTTGGACTCCGTGAAAGTTTCGGCGGCAAGCCCAATCCACAAAAATCGACTGAGGAAAAAGTTCGCTTCGAAAGATACCAAAAAGAACTCAATGACATTCGGTGGGCGTGTGCAGAGGCAGAAGGAAAAATCGCGTTCGACCTATTTGCACCCGCGGTTGCAAGTCTACTAAAGCAGTCTGCACGCATTCGTGAACTCATCTCCTTGAAATACCCGTTCATCATATTGGACGAGTTCCAGGACACTGATGCTGATCAATGGGAGGTTGTGAATGAGCTTGGGCGAAATTCAATTCTGATTACGCTGGCCGATCCGGAACAGCAGATATATCGATGGAAGGGCGCGGACCCAAAACGTCTAGCTCAGTATGAAGCCAAGTTTTCGCCCAAGCGCATAGACCTGGAGCAGGAGAATTTTCGCAGTAAAGGAACCGACATCGCCACGTTTGGGAATGAAATTCTCACACAGGAGTTCAGCAAGAGTTCGATTGAATACAAGGGAATTAAGATCGTTCCGTACGGGTTGCCAAATTTCTGCAACAAGGACATGGCGTACAAACAGCTCAATTTGGCAATCATCCACGCTATACAGCGGCTCGTAGAAAGCGGTAAATCAGACTGGTCACTCGCAATTCTTACCGGCAGTAAAGAAACAACCAAACGTGTTTCGGAACTGTTGAGTAATCCACCTGCCGGTTGCGCTAAAATACGGCATCGACCGATTTTTGATCTCGAAGCAGCTGTACTCAGCGCTGGAATTCTCAGCGCTTTGCTCGAACAGGACAACTCAATCGAAGGGCAGGAGCACTTCATTCGTGCGGTTACTAAGTTCATGCGCGGGCGCAATGGGGACCGAAGACCCAAGACTGCTTACGTTAACCAAGCAAAGAAAATCGACCAGGACTTTGCCGTTTTCCAGGTCAATTCCAACAAGCTGCCAGGCAACAGCGTGTGTAGCAAGTTACTGAAAATACACGCGTCGATCTCCGATCTCGAGCTGGAGGGTGACCCATACGATGATTGGGTGAAGCTGCGCGACATTCTCGAAAGCTCTAGTGACGCAAGGCTGAAAGATGCGGGTCAATCTGCTCGTTTTTTGAGGTTGCTAGATCGAAACGTGGACCTTCGCAGCCTGTTACTGAACGATTGGCAGTCGAACGGACGATATGCCAATGCGTATCGCTTAGTAAGTGATGCGTTCGTTCAAGAGCATTTCGCAATGAGTAAGAAGCCGGAGAGCGGCGTGGTTGTCATGAACATCCACAAGTCCAAAGGTAAGGAGTTTGACGAAGTCATCATCTTTGACGGTTTCAGCACGGTTTTTCAGGGCAAGATCACCAGCGGCACATATTCACGTATATGCTTTGGCAATGCCGTGAACGATGATACTACCCAAAACTTCAGGGTTGCCGTTACTCGTGCACGTCAGAAGACCACCATTCTGACGCCCAAGCATATTCCTTGCGCCCTACTGAAGAACATATTGTGAACATTTTTTCAGTATGCTATTTCTGTTGCCTCCAAAGGGGCAACCTGTTGTATTAGCAAAAAAGCATCACACAAGATGCGGGAGAAGATGTAGATGGGCGGTTGGACAGCGATTGATTTGTTTTGCGGTGCAGGCGGCCTTTCTGAGGGCTTCCGCCAAGCCGGAGTGCATGTTCTGGCGGGTCAGGACATCGACGCAACATTCGGGAAAACGTTCTCGCAAACGCACAATGAGGCAACTTTTGTTCACGGGCCAATCCAGTCGGTGTCTGTCCTAGACCTTCTCTCAGCGGCCGGTTGTGAATCTGGCGAAATCGACATCTTGATTGGAGGCCCCCCATGCCAAGGATACTCCGTATATAATCATCAGCGTGGCGCTGATGATCCACGTGCCGGATTGTTCAAAGAGTATTTGCGTCTCGTAGAAGCAATCCAGCCACGCTGGCTCGTGATGGAAAATGTCACGGGCATCACATCGATTGCAGGTGGTGCCATTGTCCGCGAAATTCAGGCCGGGATGCGGCGTCTCGGCTACCGAGTGGATATGAAGCTTCTCAAGGCCGAAGAATACGGCGTTCCGCAAGAGCGTCGACGCATGTTTTTCATTGCGACGAAAGAAGAGCACTGTCCGATCCTATTCCCAAACCCAACCCACGGGCCAGAACTGCAGCCGTTTGTCACCGTTTGGGATGCCATTTCAGATTTGCCTTCGCTTGAGAATGGTCAGGATATGGGGTCTGGTGCCTACGAAAGGGCCGCACAGAACTCCTATCAAGCCGTGCTAAGGGGCGATTGTACGGTTGTCAGCAACCACAGCGCTCCGCGACTGTCCAAGGTAAATCTAGAGCGTATGCAGCATATTCCGCCTGGTGGCTCCTGGCGGGACATTCCATTTGATTTGCTCCCTGCAGGAATGAAAAAGGCCAAGCGTAGTGATCATACAAAGCGATACGGACGGCCCGCAAAAACAGACCTAGCCTGCACTGTGCTCACCAAGTGCGACGTTCACTGGGGTGCGTATATCCATCCCACACAAGATCGGTCGTTCTCTGTGCGAGAGGCAGCCAGACTGCAGTCATTTCCGGATTTCTTTGCGTTCTCAGGCAGTCGAACTGAGCAGTATGTTCAAGTTGGGAACGCGGTGCCGCCGCTTCTTGGCAAGGCGGTCGCCGAGACGATACTTACCGCCGACGGTATGAAAACCAATACTGGATCGTCCAGAACACAGAGCGGAATGCTGCATGCCGTTTGACCCTCGTGACGCAATTGCTGAGGTCCAGGGTCAGAAAGCTGAGTTCAATGCGAGTCCGGAACAGTCCGGCTTCATGTGTCCATATATTGAAGTCGAGTGCCCAAAGCGTTCAACAAACTTGGGTAAAGAACCATACCCTGTTTGCTCGCTTTGGAAGAACAGCAAGTTTGAACGCGATCCGGTTAGGGACCTGATATGCGTATGCCCAAAGCGGTTCTACCAGGTCGACTGGCTCCATGCTGTGGTTGAAAACTGCTGGCCATTTGACCCGCCCGAAAACCCAGTCGTTGCAACGGAAGTGAAAATGAAGGGGTTTGGGAACGTTGATTTTGTTATTGCTGATCAACAGCCAGATGGGACAATCGGGAACTTTCTATCAGTCGAGCTGCAGGCAATCGATATCACCGGTTCAGTGTATCCTGCATACGAGGCGCTGCGCGCCGGGGAGGAAATGGCAAAGCGTCCCACCTATGGATTCAATTGGGACAACGTATACAAGCGGTACATCACTCAGCTGATCCGTAAAGGCTATTTCCACCACCACTGGGGAACCAAAATTATCGCGGTCATACAGGATCAGGTGTACCAATCTGTGATCGATAAAGCGGACTTCATGCGTTCGACTGACATAGCAAGCAACACAGTGAACATCGTGTTCATGACCTACGTGTTCGAAGATGATCCTGAAAAGCCAGGTCAGTTTCGCCCCCAGCTAAAACGGGTCGAAGGCACCAGCCACGCCAACCTTCAACAGGCTATTTTGTACAAGGAAGCGCCATCTAAAGACGCCTTCAAGGGCAAGATTTCTGAGGCATTGAGGCGAAAATAGCCTAAGAACCCCTATCCCCACAAACCGCAAATCCCAATCCCCGGCCATACCGTCGCGTACCTGCAAACAGCATCTCAGCATCCGAACCCAATTCCAACGACTTCATACACTTTCCACGATTGAAAATCGCTCGGACGCCTGAACAACCCCCGCCACAATCATTCTTGACCCGCCCCCACCAGAACGCTTTGATACTTCCATTATTTTATTGTAGTTTTGGGGTAGAGATTTATGGACCTTCTTTTCAAACGTGAGCAGAGCAACGCTGCATCGGGTGGTGTTAGTTTTAAGCTCTGGGGCAAGATCGAACTGGATGAAGACGAGAATTCTATCGTTTCGAAATATAAGTTCGATCAGGCCATTCTAATCTTTGCGGATCAACCAGGACTGCTACGCAGATCCATTTTCATCGGCGTTGGAGCCTTGGTTGCTGCGATGGTCTTGCTTAACCAGATGGGCATGATAGGAGCGCTGCTCGCGCTCGCTGCTGGCATTGGTGCCGGATACTGGTGGTACCATCAGAAGCGGGAGACGATTTACGTCAAAGACCTCCTTCATGGTCGGCATTTCAACTGCGATAGCGTGGTTGAACTGGCTCGGAAAGAGGCCTGGCTGGGGACCGTTGTTTTGGACGTGTCGCGGTTTGCTGCCGCTCCTTTGATAGCATTTATTGCAGCAAAGGAGACGAACTATGGGACTGAAACGGACGGACGAATTT